>JAYVTN010000399.1:0-8025 GCA_043788785.1 Spartobacteria bacterium
TCCCAAGGCGTTGCCCTGGGCTGGTGATGGGGGGGATATGGTGTCACTCACTTTGGATAGGGGGCCCCCCGAAGCCAGACACCATCGCTCTTTGAGCGCGGGCGGGGCGGCATGGCCGGGGCGATGCGGCCGTTTTGTTTGTAGGACGCCCCGTTTGTAGGACGCCCCGTGAGCGGAGCCGTCGTACGTCATTCCATCAAGGCGTCACGCCCCACACTCTACCCAGCACCTCATACATGCCCGGGTCATGCACCTTGAGCGCTTCTTTGGTGTAAGGAAAAAAGTCGTTGCGGGCAAAAAAGGCCTCCGTGCTTTCGGCGAAGTATTCGGCGGGGTTAGTCATGGCATAGGCGCGGTTCATCCTCTTGTGGCCCTCGGAGTCCTGGCGTTCCACGCGGTCATATTTACCGCTCTCCTTTGCCCGCTGATAGGCGGCTTTGATCTCCGGATTATCGTGGCCTCCAGGCAAGCAGCGGTCGTGATACCCATGAGCCAGCTCGTGCAAGGCGAAGTTGGGCATCCGCCGTGTATCCTTATCGAAGACCCGGATATTGGTGAATTCCACGCCCTGCGCCATCACCGGATCCCGGCCGTTCTCGGAGAGCCATTTTGCGTCCGGATGATACTCCGCCGAGTCGCCGATCCCGGCATATTCCGGGGAAAAGTAGAGCGGCACTTCTTGGAGCTTCGCCACAGCAGCTTTGGGCACTACGCGGATAATCTCTTCGAGTTGGACCTTCAGCAATTGAAGCGCTTTTGCCGTCTCAGCACCTTCTTTGGCCAATAGGCTGCGGTTGATATGAACAGACCAGCCCGCAACCACGCGGGTCTCGCGTTTGGGGTCGGCGTTGGCATTTTTATCGCGCGCAACGGCCCGGGTATGGATTTCCACGTTGGCCTTGAGCAGGCGCTCCGGCCATACAAAGGTGGGTGCCTTGGCAGGCTCGTAACCGGCCAAATGTCCGTTGAGCCGCGTCTCCGGCTTGCTGTACTTGAGATCCGTGTCGCCGAATACCTCCCGGCAAATCGCAGCCAGCCCCGGATCGTATTCGATCAACTGCGCCCGCAGATGCACATGATTGTGGTCGTGATCGTTGACCCGGTTGTTGTCGAACCACGACTGCACGCCTTCGGCAAAGTATTCGTGATGGTTGACTGCGGCATACTTGCCCTTCCAAAGGCCGGCTTTCATGGCCGCCTCGTAAGTGGCTTTCAGGCGTTTATCGAAGGTCTCATCCACATTGAGGAGGCCGCGCAAATGGATGCTATGGGCGAACTCGTGGATAAGGATGCACTCGGCCGCATAGGGATCCCCGGGATAACCGAGCACATTCTCCTCGGCCACCACGCTGTAAGGGTCCGTCTCGCTCCCGCCCAACCCGCGCGCCCTCGCGTCCCAGAAGTCTTTGGCAGACAGATCGGGAAACTCCTGGGACTGCCCCTCGCCCATGTGCACAAATTCCGGCAGGTCGGTTGTGTATTGATTATAGGGGAGGATACACATACGCGCGCCGCTCTTTATCATCGCGGCGCGGACGTCGGGACGCTTGGCCAGCATCATGTTGACCAGGAACGCGGCTTCCTTGAGCGCGTAAGGATTCACCGTGGCGGAAGCAACGATGGGGAACCCGTTGGCTTCGATATGTTGGGTGTAAAACGCCGGCACACCGTCGCGGCCGCTGCGATCAAAGCGGACGGCTTGCACCGGCACTTCACTGGTGACCGTGACCGAAGCCTTCCCGTCGCCGCCCGCAATTTCAAAACGATGCCCAAGGGAGGTGCTGATGATCTTTTCGCCCTTGGGCGGGACCGAGCCATTGGAAATCTTTTCAGTCGGGGACTTGAGCCAGAACAGGTCGATGGCCCGGTCGCTGGCGTTGATAAATTGGAGCTTGGGCTTCGGTGGGGCGCCTTCCTTCTCCCCGCCCATGGCGGACACGAGCATCAAGGCACCACCGAGGGCTGAAAAGAAAAAGGCGGGGACGAGTTCCATTGGGATCGCGGAATATTGTACGAGCAGGAATCTCAAAAAAGACAGGCAGAATTGAGCAAGTATGAAGGTTGAAGTATGATGCATGAAGGGGTGTCGCGCGCCCCAGAGCGTTGCCCTGGGCTGGAATAGAACAGGCCGTTGGCCTTCCATAGACGCCCTTTCTTCCTAAATCCGGCGGTTAGAGGGGGGGATCGGCCCCAATCCCGGCCCGAATCCCGGCCCCCACCCGACCCAACGGGCCCCATCGCCCCTGATAAAGTGGCAGACACTTTGTCCTGACACTTGGTCCTAGACCGCAGTGCGGCGTTCCTTCAGGACGCACCCGTTTCGACAACGCCGTTCCTCTCTGCGTGGGACCGACCGCCGGTTTAAGGCACGTCGACCCGCAGGAGCGCTTGGGAGCGGTCCGAGAAGGTCGCCAGCACCGCTAGGGAGCCGGTGGCGTTGTAGCTGCGCCGTGCCCCAAAACTGCCGGGCAATGCGTTTAGCAGCGTGAATTCCGTCAAGCGCTTGGTGCCGGCCAGACCCTGGATATCGCTGCCCGTGCGCAGCAGAAGCCGTAGGGCCCCCCCGGAGTCAACCGCCCATAGACCGCGCTTGTTCTGGGCCGTCACCGCCGGGCCCCGCATTGTCCCGATGAAAACCGGGCCGGCCCCTATCCCGTCGGGGAGCGCAAAAGAACTGAACGCGCTCCAGACCGAATCGGCCAGAGGGACGCCGTCGGTGTCCGGGGCCGGGGCGCCGACCCGGGCCACAATTTTGGGCGGGGCTGTCCCGCCGCTGCTCCAGAGCGCGGACACCTTGAGTGCGCCAGGCACTCCCGAAGGCCTTTGGGTGCCGAAGAAGAGCATCTCCCCTTGATCATTGAGGACGGGGTCTGAGAAGCCAGCGAACTTGCCCGGTCCGGCCTCTTCGCGGACGGCTTCAGAGAACGAGGTCCCCTCCCCGGCATAGAGCAGGACGTGGTCATTGGCTGCGCTCACCCCTGCCTGGATGGCCAGGGTTGCCTGGACAGCCACCCCCTCGCCCCCCATGGCGGGCAGGCTTAAACCGGAGAGCTTGACTCCCGGGTCCCCCTGCCCGGTTTGCAGCAACTGGATTTGGGGGCCGGCGTTCTCGATCCGGACCACGGCCGATTTCCCATTGGCAAGGGCCAGCTTGGCCAGTGTATGAGCCGCTCCGCTCCAGCGTCCTTGGCCGGGAGAACCGGGAGCTGGTTGGAGCACACTCACACGTTTGATGAAGGAGCCCTGGAAGCCCGCGCCGGTCCGAGCCAGCAACTGCCCAACACCGGCTCCTGTGATTCGCACCAAAGCCGTATCATTGGCGGCCGTTACGAGGCCAGGAAGCGGCACGAGCTTGACCAATGCGAGTACGGCGTCGTCGCTTAGGGAGAGGCTCGTGACCGATTTGAGCTTCAATGCCCCCAATCCGGGCACGGGCGAGCCCTCGCGCAGAACCGGCACCAAACTCCCGAACAGATCCGTCCAAACGCCTTCGTCCGTCAAGGGCGGGAGCCCCCGCAGCGTGGCAGCGAAAGCAATCTTGCCACTGGGCGAAAGTAACGGATCCCGGAAGCTTTTAAACTCGGAGTTGGGCACGCCCGAGGGTTGGTTCTGCCGGGCAACCAGCTGGGTTTGACCCGAGCGGTTTTCCGAATAAATCCCCGCGAGAATACTCAAGCCGGCTTTGATGGTGACCCGGGCGGCGAGCGTCCCGGTATCACTGATGGCTGGCGTGGCAAAGGCGAGCACCGTGCTGTCGGAGGGAATACCGATGCTACCGGTTGTTGGAAGCGGGGCCCCGGTACGAGCTCCTGGGAGGAGGGAGATCTGCGCAAGCGTTGCGGGGTCGTAAGCCACTGTGAGCGTACCCTCGGCGCTCTTCAGGTTACCCGCGGCGTCGCTTGCCGAGAATACGAGCGGGTAGGTTCCAATAGGCAGCACGGTGCCCGGCGCAGGGGTTTGAGTGAAAGCGACCACACCCGCATTGTCGGAGGCCACCACGAGGGTTCCGCGCCAGTCAGGCACCACGGCGTTACGTGTGACCCGGGCGGCCAGGGTTTGGGGAGCGAACGCGCTCAAGGTCGGAGGCGAGAGGTCTACTCCCGTGCCCGAGAGCGAGAGATCCAATGCCCCCTGCCCCGGATCAGTCGTCGTGAGGTGGAGTATGGCACTGCGTGCGCCCCCGGTTCCCGGCGTGAAGGTCACGCTAAAGCTGGCACTCGCGCCGGCCGCCACGCTGCCCGGATTGGCCCCGGCTGTGATCACAAAATCCGCGCCATTGGCCCCGGTGACTGTGAGGGTGAAGTCTTTTAGCGGGATCTGGTCTTCGTTCCTGATACTTAAAGTACGGCTGGCACTCTTGCCAAAATCCACATCCCCGAAATGGACCGGAAGCGGATTTGCTGCAACCGCCCCTGCTCCAGGGGTCACGACCAAAGCCGCGGGCTCACCATCCGCGCCATTCTCCGCGTGCCAGGAAACGGGGGCCCAGACATCCACAGAGACGGTGGTTTCTGCGGTGGCTCCTTCGAGATCGGTAGCGATCAGCGAGACTGTTGTGGAGCCGGTGCGATCCGCGGCAGGGGTCAGTTGGAGCTTTGAGCCGGATATTGAGGCGCCCACCAGGCCTGGATCCCCGGAACTGCCGGTGAAGCTCAGGGTTGCAACCGGCGCGGCATTGGTTTCCACCGTGCAAACCCGCGTAATGCTTCCCCCAGTGTAGTCCTTGAGCGGCAGGCTATCAAAGGGCGAGCCGGCATTGACCCGCGGCAGGGCCGCCACTTCGTCCATCACCGCCATCCCGTCTCCAAGAACACGGCCAAAGACGGTGAACCCACCATTCTGCGCATCCAGGTTGGCGGAATTGTCGGCAAGATTCACAAACCATTGGCTGGTGGCGCTATTGGCGTCGCTGCCCAGTTTAGCCATCGCCACGGTCCCCCGCAGGTTGGAAATGCCGGGTTCGTTGAGGATTTTGGCGTAAGCCGGGACGCCTTGGACCGCATCGGAAGAGTTCCAGGCAAAGCCCCCGCCCTGGACGACAAAACCGGGCACAGAACGATGAAAGAAGTTGTTGGCGTACCGGCCCGCGTTCACGTAGGCGAGAAAGTTGGCTACCGTGACCGGCTTTTGCTGGTCGAACAATGCGAGATCAACGGTTTTGGTGACGGTCCCCACCCGCACACTGACACGGACAGCGCTTCCGAGCACATCAGGATCCCGGAAGAGCGTGCGAAGGTCAATCTCCTGCACAGCAGCCCCCCGCCTCAGGACCGCCTTGGAACCCGCGGCGAGGACTTCCGGCGGTTGATTGGCAAACGCCGACACTCCGTCCAAGAAGAGTCCCACGGAACAAAGCAGGCGTAAAAAGGAGCGCAAACGGGGAAAAACCATGGGGGGCGGGTAGGAAACAACCATAGCAGGCTATCCCAGGGATGCCACTCCGCAGAGGTTATCCGCAAAGGTTTTATCCGCAGATTGCGCAGATAAGACAGATGGGTCACGCCCGACGTGATCTGTCATCTGCGCAATCTGCGGATGCCCCAGCCACACAATCCTGCAACTCCCGGCAATCCTGTCAAAACACTGCCGCCAATCCTGTCATGCTGGCCCTGAACCGCTGGACAGGGCTCATGTTCCGGGCTTAGCTGCTCCCCGATGCAACCGCGTAATCTTACCAAACCCTTCAGCATTGCGGGGTTCATTTTTGGGGAGGCGTATATGCTCTTTGCAGCCTTGGCTCCCAGCTATTCCAACGGCGCCCCTGTGGAATTCGCAGGCAAACTGGCCCGGATTGCTGCGGGCATCATCTTTTTTGGGCCATTCGGAGCGGCGATGGGATTAGGCGTCGGGATTCTGGTCGGAGCGCTCTGGAAGAAACAAAAGGACGAACCGATGACGAGCGACGAGTCACGGGACTGAAGGTTGGCGATGTCGCGGCTGCTCATTTCGTCACTCTCCTGGGTCACTCTCCTGGGTCGTTCCCCAACTCCCTGACCGCGTGTTCTAAAGCTCGCGCAATTTGAGCCCAACCTTCGCGGTCATTCTCGATTTCCCCAAAGCGCAGAGGCTTGCCAATAGTCAATCGGAGCTTTTTCGGTGCTGGGCATCTTGCCCAGGCAGGGAAAGCCTCTAGGGCACCTCGTAAATAACACGGGACCACGGGCACTTCGCTACCTCCCACAATCATGCCGACGCCGGATTTGAAACGCCCGATTTGGCCATCCCGGGTTCGGGTGCCTTCCGGGAAAAGAATATAAATGGCGCTATCGTGAACTAACCGATCCTGTAGTTCCTGGATGGCATGGGCCCCACAACTGCGCCTCCACATGGGCAACGCGTTAAGCATAAACGCCGCAAACATTGAAACCACTGGCTTTTCAAAGAACACGTCTCCTGCGGCGATGGGAAACACGGATTCACGAAGATGCCAGGGCAAAGAGGCCGCCAAGGTCACGGCATCGAGATGGCTGGCATGATTGGCCACCATGACAAAAGGACCTGACTTGGGCAGATGCTCGACCCCATCGATGGCCAAACGATGGTAAATCCTCAGATAGCAACGCGTGAGCAGGCGCCAGAAACTTTGGGCCACATGCTCTGCGAGGCCGGCTTCACGTTGCAAGCTGCGCAGCCTCTGGGTGGGTTCCAAACCGTGATCGGCCGCAGGCCGGTATTGCCAAGGATCCATCGCTATTGCCCAGAAAGAATCCGCACCGGAGTTTTGTTCCATACCCCGTCGAAATACTGGATATAATGGAAGAGGACCGGGCCGACAAACAGGAGGCTATCAAAACGGTCCAGCAGACCACCATGGCCTGGGATGGTGGCCGCCATATCCTTGATCCCAAGATCCCGCTTGATACTGGAGAGCACCAGATCGCCCCATTGCCCGCTGACCGATACGAGGATCCCCATGGCGATCCAATGCCACGGCTTATCCAAAGCGGTGCCCGTGTAAATCCAATGGATCAGAGCGCCGAACAACGTGGTTGTCAGGACCAGCGCGCCCACAGCTCCTGCCCAGGTTTTGTTGGGACTGGTGTTCGCGATGAACCGGCGGTTTCCAAAAAGCTTCCCACTGCAGTAGGCAAAAACATCGTTGAGTTCCACGCAGAGCACCAACGCTAGCAACAAAGGGACGCCTACTTTTGCATTCGCCAGATAACCCAAGTGCCCCAGGCACACGCCGAAGAGCAGGTACGCAAATGCTCCCAGTGCCACGCGCTGGATGTACCCGCTTGGGTTGTCGGCGAACAAGGCGACGAGAACCATGGAAGAGAAAACCAAGGAACCCAACGCCACAAACAATCCATACCAGTTATCGGCCACGGCAAAGGTCCCCAACGCGATCCCTAGGACAACCACAATGGCCAATGATTTGTCCCGGAAGCCACCGGTGGCACGGGAAAACTCCCGGAAACAAAGCAACCCCAGCACTCCGACAGCCAGAATGGCAGCCATACGACCGCACAAGATCGGCCCAACCATGAGAGGGACCAGGAACAACCACGATTTGTAACGCGTCCACAAATCGGCGTGCAGCGCTGGCGTAAGCTTGTGAGCCGCTCCCAAAGCTAGAAAAATCAAGGGAGCTAGGACGAGCAATGCCGCGATGCCCGCAGTGATGTAAAAGGCAACAGGGTGGAGGCCGAAGATCATCATGGGCGTGGTTGGGTTCGGAGATATTTAGCGATGCGCTGAAGCCGACGACCGATAGTCACAAGTCCGCCGAGAATGACGCCCCAGAGCCCCAAAAGGATCCACGGACCTGGAAAGGCAACTGCGGCCAGGGCGCAACCGGTCATCAAAGCCATCCGATGGGGCTTGGCCTGCGGGCCGACATAGATTTGACCGGCGCCTAAACTGGCTCCCAGGACGCGAACATAAGCGACGGCGACGGCGACCAGGGCCGCTAAAAGCCCCAGTCCGGGCCGGCTGCCATGAGCGTAGCCGGCTCCGGCCAGAATGAGGGCATCTGCGAGTCGATCAGGCGCGTCGTTCCAGAGAGCCCCGAGAGGTCCCCCG
>JAYVTN010000400.1:0-5121 GCA_043788785.1 Spartobacteria bacterium
AAAACCCCGGGCGCAAACCGGTAACGTCCCTCGCCGCAGCAGATCCAAGAAACCAAATCCTAGAGTTTCGTTATCTTAGTGCCATTCGTGTCTGCCACCATATCAGGGGGGAAGGGTCTGCCAGAGTGTCTGCCACCATATCAGGGGGGGGGACGGGCCAGTTGGGTCAGGTTTGGTGGGCGAGTATTGTGGCCGGGCCGCGTGCTGGGTTCGCTGGCGGACTTAGGGTTGGGGCGCCATCGCGGGTGCCGCCCGAAGGGGTGCACGGACGGGATGAATGAGGCGCCATGCTCGCGGGAGAAGAAAGATAGAGATCAGGGCGTCAATGAGGAGCCCCAAGGCGCACGTTTTCCCGAGACTGGCCAAGCCTAGGTTGTTGGCCCAACTGATGGAGCCGAAGCCGGCGGTGGCTGCCGCGGCACAAAGGACAATCACTAACCCCAGTTGGCGTTGGGCATCCGGGATGTCCCCCTGATTCTGTCGCAGGGCAAGGATGAGGAGAATGCTGTAGTCGATTCCCGTACCAAGCAGTAGCAGGATGGCGGAGAGGTTGAAAAAATTCCATTCCATCCCAAGCAGGGACATAGCGCCTGCCAAGGAAAGGAAGACTACACCCATGGTGGCACCGAGGAGGAGTACGTCCCGAACCCCACGGAAGCCGATAAAGAGCAGTGCGAACACAATGCCGGTAAGGCCCGCAAAGACATGGAGGAATTCTGTGGGAATGACCTGCTTGAGTTGGCTGCCGAGGAGGTTCCAGCTTACCAGGTGGACTCCTTGGCTGGGTACAGCGTTGGCTAGAGAGTCTGCATTGCCCGGGGCCGGGGTCACGATCCCTAGAGCAAGGAAACGCCCGTCCTGATGGCGCACAGTACGGCGGAAGATCCACTGGCTGGCGTCATTGTTGGGCCAAACTGGAAGAGGAGCACTCCTCCAAGCAGCCCATTGGGAAATGATGGCCTCGGTGAGCATCAAGGATTCGGGCTTGAACCCGGCGGCGACGGCGGCGGATTTGAGTCTTGGAAGCTCCGGTGCGAGAGAGGCCAACAGGGGTAGGTTGGCGGCCTGATTGGCCGGATGGACCCATAAGGGAAGGGAGGAGCGAAAAGCGAGCACGTCGCCGCGAGCCGTTGCATCTTCCAAACGGGCTGCGGCCACCTGGAAACGTTCCCGGACCTGCTCGGCTGAGTCGCCTTCAACGATGAGGCTTAGGAGGTCGCGATCATCGAGGAGCTTGTTCTGGAGGACATCGAGGGCGTCGTAGGCATCGCTGTGGCGCGGGCGCAGGGTGTGTGAGGAGAAGTCGGAGCGAGGCATCCCTTTGAAAAAGGCGACAGCTCCGAGCGCCAGGACGATCGCGGAAGTTGCCCAGAACCCTGCCGTGGTCACTGTGGAGGAAGCCAATATGCGTTCCACGATCGAGCGGCGTGGTTGGATCTTCGTGAGATTCGCGGCGATAGGCACGAAGAAGGTGAGCATGACAAAAGCGCCAATCACGACGCCAATGCCTACCAGGTTGCCCAATTGCGAGAGTCCCGGCATGCTGCTCAGGTTGAGAGCGAAAAACGCGGCGGCCGTCGTGCCGGAGGTCCAAACGAGGCTTTGGAAACAGATCTTCCGCAACTCCTGGACCGAACCGGTGTGTTCCAGGGATTTCTGGTAAATGAGGTATCCGTAATCAACGCTCAGGCCGATCATGATGGAGGCGAACCCTACGCCCATCACCGTGAGTTGGTTGAGCAGGAGGCCCGCAGTGGCTAGGGAGAGGATGAAAATGACCACGAGCATAGCCACCAGCCAGAGCAGCGGCTTTGCCCGCCGATAGCAGACCCAGAAAATGAGGGCGACAATGAACAGGGTAGCGAACCCCGAGGACATCATGTCCCACTCCATGGTGCTTGAGATATCGGCGACGAAGGCGGGCTCGCCAGTAAAGCCTAAGGTGACCCGCCCCGTAGTATTCCAGCGGTTGGCAAGGGCTTTGACCTCATTGAGCCAAGCCAGAATCTCCTTGTAGTTGGAGAAATGCCGGGGCGCCTCGACGTAGATGACGCGGAAGGTGCCGTCCTTGGAAGCGAACTCGGAGAGGAGTTGGCCCGACATTAGGTTTGTCTGGGAGAGGGCCTGAGCGAGTCCGTAGGGATCGTAGCTGAGCATTGCCACTTCTTGGGCGGAAACCGAATCCTGGAGTTTCTCCAGAGTGCCCGTCAGCGTGGCAGCGGTTTTGTCGGGAGCAAGACTGTCGAGGAGTTCGCGGACGGCCTGTGGGGACTGGTTGGTCAATAAATAAGCCAGCAGTTCGGCAATACCCACGGGCTTTTTCTCCCATGGGGCTCGGGAGACAGCTCGCTTGACCAGATCCGGACGTTGGCTGAGGTGATCAGCCAAAGCATCGGCAGCCGCTTCGGCTGTCTCGGAGTCTTGGGATTGGAGGGTGACGATGAGCTCGTCGGGGAGAGCAAAGTTTTTGAGGAAAAGCGAGAGGCCATCGACTTGCCTCAGGTTGGAGGGAAGGAGCTTGAGGATATCGATGTTGAAACTGATGCGCGAGAGCCCTGCCAGCGCCAGGATCACCAGCGCGGCGATCAGCCCGAAGCGGAATCGTTTCAAAACGGGGGGCATGGCAGGGTGGCTTATCTGGCGTTGGTCACTTCGTATCCAGTGAAGTCGAATTCGAAGAGATGGCGCTCAAGCTTTGGATTGACTTGGACGTTGGAGAACTCGTTGCGAAGGGTCGATCCGTCCCGCGTGTTCAGTGCGAAGCTGAGGATGATCCCGGAGTTGGTGTCGAAGTCGACATCCAGGGAACTGAGCATTTTACGCATCTGCGGGTCGCGGGGTGCCACTTCCAGATGGCCTTGGGGCCCTTCGACCTTAAGGCCCAGAGTCTCGAACTGCCGCTGGAAGTCCGCGTAATCCTTGGCAAAAGGGAATCCCATGGTGGCCATTGCCTGAACAGCCGATGGGGGGCCGGATTGGGTCACGGGATGACGTTCGGCGCGCTTTTTGCCTGGTTGGATGACGAAAAATGAGTCGCCGCGGCGGAGAACAATGGTTTTCACCGGGTTCCCTAGTTCCCACCGGAAAGAATCGGGGGCAAGAAACCAGAGGTGGCCCGGGCTGGAAAGGGGGGAGCGCAAAGCTTTGAGGGAGCGGGTTTGGGTCAGGTCGGCGGACACCGAACGCAATTCACCCTGACGGGCAATCCATTGTTTAACAGGGGCCATGTCCGGGCCGGCAGCCACGCAATGGCGGGTTGAGAGCAGGGGAATAAGGAGCAGGAGAAAAATTCGCATGGCAGTCAGGTCGCGCAACTTCGGATGGGCAGGCATAAGGAGGCAATGATTTTTAGTCGTCGAAAGCACGGCGACGGGGGCACAATAGCTGTTTTGATGGATTACGACGTGATCATTATAGGCGGATCGCTTTCCGGGGCGGCCACGGCGATTTTGCTGCGCAGGGAGTGTCCTCAAATGCGGGTGCTCGTTGTGGAGCGTTCCACGCGGTTTGGGCGCCGGGTGGGGGAGGCCACGGTCGAAGTCAGTGGTTATTTTCTAGGCCGGGTCCTCGGGCTTGCCCAGTTCCTGAACGAAACCCAGCTGATCAAGCAAGGGATGCGCTTCTGGTTTGCCAATAAGGAGACAGGAAATTTGGCCGAGGCCAGCGAGATTGGACCCGAATACCATGTGCGCTTGCCGTCCTGGCAGATCGACCGTTCTGTCGTAGATGAAGAGGTTTTAAGGCGGGCGGTGGCCCAGGGAGCCGAATTATCCCGTCCAGCGCAAGTCACCGGGGTAGGGCTTGTTGCGGGCGGGCTCCAGTCTGTGACCGTTCGCCAAGGGGATCTCTCCCGCACCCTGCGCGCCCGCTGGGTCGTGGATGCGTCGGGCGTAGCCGCCACCATCGCGCGCAAAGAAGGCTGGTGGCAAACCAACCAGGCCCATCCGACGGCCTCCGCTTGGAGCCGATGGCGAGGAGTCAAGGACTGGGACGGCCTCAGCCTGGCCGAGAAGTTTCCCGAATGGGCCAATGCTTGCTTCGGATCCCGAAATACCGCCACCAACCACATTGTCGGGGACGGCTGGTGGAGTTGGTGGATTCCCCTCAAGGGCGGAGACGTCAGCGTGGGAGTGGTTCTGGATCAGCGCACAGTGGAGTTTCCCAAAGGTGAAGGCAACGTCGGCCAGCGGCTTGGCCAATTCCTTAGTCGTCATCCGGTTGCCCGAGAATTGCTCGCTGAAGCCTCCCTTGTCGAAGGCGACTCGCATTGGCGTAGAAATCTGCCTTATTACAGTACGCGCTTTGCCGGAGACGGGTTTGCGTTGGTGGGAGATGCGGCTGCGTTCCTGGACCCCCTCTATAGCCCGGGTATGGATTGGATCGGGTTTACGGTGACGGCCAGCGTGGAATTGATTGCCGCCCAGCAGCGGGGTGAAGCACTCGAGGGAAAATTAGCCCTGCACAACACGGCGTTTTCCCAAAGCTATCAGCGCTGGTTCGAGGCCGTGTACCGGGACAAGTATGACTACATCGGGGAGTTCGACCTCATGCAGATCGCCTTCCGCTTGGATCTGGGCCTGTACTACTTGGGAATTGTTTCCCAGCCCTTCAAGGCAGGAGCCGGGGCTTTGAAGACGCCCCCTTTCAGCGTGCCGGTGTCGGGGCCAGTCTACCTTTTCATGAGCTTCTACAATCGTCGTTTTGCAGCGATCGGTCGGGAACGGCGCCGGCGCGGGATGCTCGGACGGGCCAACAGCGGGCATCGGTTTCTTTTTCAAAGTTTCTCGCTGGATCCTCGGGACGCGAAGCGAATCCTGGGAGCGAGTCTGGAATGGCTGGCTTTGGAGTGCAAAGAGGGGTGGCGGAGCTGGTTCAAGGCGTCTGGGCGCCAAGCAATGTGCAAGGAAGGGCCTTTGCAAGCGTCCCCGCTTGCGCAAGCGGAAGCCGATCGGGGTGTGGCTGTCTAGGAATCTGCGGCGAACCGCGCCAAACCACAGCATCCAGGGCCTTAAGCCAGGGCATAACGTCCCCAACGACGGGCTGAACTTTGGGGCAAGGACGCCCGGGGCAGGAAAACGACAAACGCACAGGAGCACAAAGTGCTGGCTGCTGCAATCGGCC
>JAYVTN010000401.1:0-2853 GCA_043788785.1 Spartobacteria bacterium
CACCGACCCGTCTTTCCTGTAGGTCTCCGCTTCAAAATCCGAAACCCATCCGCTTCGGGTCATCTCCTGAATAAATTCCTCGCGCCGCTTGGGGTCGACATAGATCTGGCGACCAATGTCGCGGACCTCCCGGATCACCGCTTCCGGCGATGGGTATCCGTAGATTCGTGCCAGAGCGGGATTAACGCTCAAGAAGCGGCCCTCGACTGTGGCCTGGAAAATTCCTTCACTGGCGTTCTCAAAAATGCCGCGGAATTTCTCTTCCGCTTTTCGAAGCTCCATTTCCGTGCGTTTGAGGATGCTGATATCCTGGAGAGTGGAACGCATTCCACGCACTTCTCCTTTGCTATCGTGGATGAGCTTATGGCGCATGAGGACGGGAACCACCGTGCCATCCTTGCGTCGGAAGGTGCGCTGACTGGCTTCCAAGCGCATTTCGCTGGCAATCTGGATGGGGATGGCATCCTCGGCATCCTCTTCGACAATGAAATCCCATACCGGCCGGCCGACCATTTCAGCCGCTGTATAGCCGAGCATGGCCAACTCAGTGGCATTGACCCGGGCCAAGCGATTTTGGGTATCCAGTTCGTGATAGGCCACTGGCGCATCGTCGAAGAGATCCCGGAACTCGGCTTCGCGTTCCCGCAATGCCTGCTCGGCGCGTTTCTGGGTGGTGATGTCGACGCCCACGCCTCCAATCAAGCGGCGACCAGCGGAGGTCCGCATCGGGAACTTGAGCAAGAGCCACTCCTTGGATTCCCCGCTGCGGGAGGGCACCACCTCCACCATCCGCGATGGAGCGCCGGTATCGATGACACGGCGGTCGTTTTCGGCTACAACCTGGGCAAGCCCCGCAGGCAACCAACTGGCGTCGGTTTGGCCCTGGAGGGCTCCTTCGAAACTAACCCCGAACTGCTCTTCAAAGGGTTTGTTCACGTAAATATAGCGGCCCTCGTCATCCTTGATGAAGGCCACCGTCGGGCTGTTATCCATGAAGGCCTTGAAGCGCTCCTCGCTCTCACGCAATGCAGCCTCCGTCTGTTTGCGCTCACTCAGGTCTCGCCAAACCGCCAACAACGTGGGGATGCCGTCCAAAGAGACCGCCGTCAAAATGACTTCTCCGGAATACTCTTCGCCATCAGCCCGCTCGAACTGCCATTCAAACCGGCATTCTCCGAACTGTTGAGCACTGCTGCAGAACTCGGCGGCTTTCTCCTCTGAGGTGATCCCGTCGGGTTGATACTGGGGGCCCAACTTCCAGAATGGCTTGCCTTCGAGGGATAACTTGTGGGGATAGCGCAGCAGATTCACTGCCGCCGCGTTGGCATCGAAGATGCCCTGCTCATTGAAAAGCAAGTATGCATCAGCCGATTGCTCAAACACGGCGCGGAATCTTTCCTCCGCCACGCGGATCTCAGTCACATCGTGGGCAACCACCAAGAGCTTCCCGGTCGCGGGATTATCCTTGGAGAGCGAATAAACGTTCGCGTTCCACCACCGCGGGGTGCCCCTCAACCCAGGGCAGAACCCCGTAAAGGCACTCGTCATTCCTTCTTTGGCCCTAAGGACCGCCTTCCGGGCCAGGCCTTGGGTTTCTCGTTTCCAAAGCTCTAGCCAGACCAGGCTAGATATCTGGACTTCGGGGTCTATCTCCAAACGCCGGCTTCCTTCCCGGTTGACGAAGAGAACATGTCCATCCGCGGAGAGCACCTGGATGCAATCGGCGCTGTCGTCCATGAGCAACTCATTGAAACGGTCGGCATCCACGAGATACTCGGAAACCCGATGTCTGCCGACGTTGACCGAAATGGCGAGCCAAGCCAGAGCGCCTATAAGCCCAAAGAGCACCGTGCCACCCCTTCGCAACGTCCATTTCAGATGCCGGGTTGCCTCCTCCAGATCCTGCTTTTGGGATTTGTGGTGGAGCTTGGCGGTTTTCTCGAGTTCATCGAGGGCCGTCGCGATGGGGGCGAGTTGTCCGGAGCGCCCCAGAATGGCGCGGTGAAGGCGGACCTCCTCGATCGCTTGGCTGCCCACCATCTGGAGCAACTCTTCGACGGCCTCATCCCTCCCCATCAGAGCCGTGCGCAGGGCTGCCAGATTGGCCAACTGCTCCAAATCGGCGTGCACCAACCTTTCCAGTTTATCCAAGCGGCTTTCCAGGCGGCGGCTCTCGCGTTGGAACTGGATCAGGTCGGCCGGCGTCTCACTGATGACATAGGCCTGAATGGTCGACTCAAGCGCATGCGAATCCGCGCGCGCATTCCGGAGCGCGAGAGTCATCGTCTCGGACCGGGCTTTGGCCTGGCGCGCAGTCTCCATTTGCTGGTAGCCGCGGTAAGCGTCGGCGCCAAGGAGAACCAAGCCCACCGAGGCCAGCAGGATCAAAACCAATATTCTCTTCTCGTACAGTGGCTGGCTCACGGGAGCATAGCGCCTATCAAACCCTGCCCAAAAGCAACAGCTTCTTGTGCTCAACGGCCCCAGAACGGGAAAAACCCCGTTTCGCTGGGCGAAACGGGGTTTCTCGGGCTACGGGGGGAAATCGTTTACCGGCCGAGCTTGGACTTGAGGTCCTTGCCAGCGGAAAATTTCACGCTCTTGGAAGCCTTGATCTTGATCTTTTCACCCGTCTTCGGGTTGACGCCGGTGCGAGCTTTGCGGTTGGCAACCTTGAAGGTACCAAAGCCGACTAGTTGCACGGGCTTGATCTTTTTCAGGCTAGCCTTGATGGCTTCAACAACTGCTTCTACAGAGCGTTCTGCGAGCGCTTTGCTGGTTTCCTTGCCGAGTAGTTTTTGGACTGCCTGAACGAGTTCTGCCTTGTTCATTAGAATTTATATATTTGCTTGG
>JAYVTN010000402.1:0-3854 GCA_043788785.1 Spartobacteria bacterium
TTGACGTTGTGGATGCCCGATTCCCGCAATTGATTGATGATGAGCTCCATGACGGGCTTTTCGCCGACGGGCAGCATCGGTTTGGGGAGGGATTCGGTGAGCGGATAGAGTCGTTTGCCAAAGCCGCCGGCCATGATAACGGCTTGGAGCGGGAACGGTTCAAGGGGGAGGAGATCTTCCAAGGTCACCAACCCGCAGACGCGCCCGTCGGCATCGACCAAAGGCAGTTGGCGGATGGTGTGTTCGCGCATCACACACAGAAGAACAGATTGCTCGGTCCCGGAGCGGGCGGTCACCGGTGGATGGGTGTGGCGCTCGGCCAGAAGCGTGGTCACGGGCATTTCCAAGGTGACGCCGCGGAGAATTGCCCGGCGGATATCGCCATCGGTGAGCGTGTTGATGAGACGGAAGTTGGCATCAACCACCAGCGTGATCCCCCGCCGGCTGCGGTCGATGACGGCAATGGCCTCGCGGACACTGGCGTCCTCGGCGATGCAAAAGCCTTCCAAATCTGTACGGTGATCTAACATGACTTGAGCACCATGGCAGGAACTCCGGCCACCGTCACGCCGGGCGGCACGTCGGCGACAACGGCGGCCCCGGCTCCGACGACGGCGCCTGCCCCGATCTGGATGGATTGGCGCACCACGCTCCGGGCTCCGATGTGGGCGCCACGGCCGACCTGGACCCCGCCGGCAAGGCAAGCCCCGCTGGCCACATGGGCGTCGTCGGCCAGCATGCAGTCGTGTTCGACGATGGCTCCCGTGTTGACGATCACATTGCGTCCGAGCACCGCGCCCGCGTTGACAGTGGCATGCGCCAAAATCTGGACCCCATCCCCGAGCTCCACGGTCGAAGCCACGTAAGCCCGGGGATGCACCACGGTCAACGGCGCAAACCCCGCCGCGATTCCGGCAGCAAACACCCGCTGCCGGGGCGTGTTGTTGCCCGCTCCGCAAATCCCCATGACAAAATGCGTGATCCCGGACGTCCGCAATGCCGCGAGCTGATCGTCGCCCCCGACGATAGGGACCCCGTCGATCTCCTGTCCCCATCGGTCCCCAGCCGAATCGACCACAGCTTTGGGATGACCGGCATGGCTGGCGCGCAAGGCATCGATGATCACACGGGCATGGCCGCCTCCGCCAAGGACGACGCAATCGGGGGCATTCATAGATCGTGGAAGCGTTTGAGCACTAGATCCTCATCGAGAGGCACAGCCTTGAGTTTTTCAACAATCATCGACGCGGCACTGCGTCCAGCGACCCGGTACGGGTTCTCCATTGCACCCACGAGCGCTCGGAATTCAGGAGCGGTCGCCCGGGAAATAGCTACGCGAATGGCTTCGCGCTCGCACTCCGCATCTAGCACGTTGCCTCCGCGCTGACGCCCGCCTTGCCGCTGGCCGATGTTCACCACTGGCAAGTGGAAGGAGGCCGCTTCGATGATCCCGCTCGAAGAATTGCCCACCATCGCTGACGCTTCCCGCATCATGGTGAAATAACCGCTTTGGCCGAAGTTCTCCACGAACGTGGAGTTGGGATGCGCGGCAACGTAAGCCTCGATCCGGGTCCGCACTTGGCGGCCTGCGGTATCCGCGTTGGGTGCGGTGAAAACGATGGGAAGCCCGCAATCCTCGAGAGCGCCGAGCAGCGCGTCCGTCTGGTCTGCGGTCGCCTCGTATTGAAGCGTGACGGGATGGAAAGTGACCAGCAGTGGAGCGGGTCGGAGCGGGAATCCGATCCGGTCCTCGAGCTGCTCGCGGGTGAGCATGGCAATCGAATCCAGCCCGTCCAAGGCAGGCGCGCCGCTGACGGAAACCCGCCAAGGCTGTTCGCCGAGCTGGATTACCCGCCGGGCAGCTTCCTGGGTGGAGGTGAAATGGAGGTGGCTCAGCTTGGTAAGCGAGTGCCGCAATGCATCATCCATGGCTCCGTGGGTGACCTCGCCTCCGTGAATGTGCGCAACCGGGATTTTAAAAGGCAAAGCTGCCAAAGCCGCCCCGTACATGTCGAACCGGTCGCCCAGTACAACGAGGATATCGGGCCGGGAGCGCGCAAATGCTTGGGCGAACCCGGTCACGCCCAGACCGGTGGAGCGCGCGATGGCTTCGGGCGAGTCGCCTGTGAGCGCCATATCGATACGGGCATCGATAGGATAGCCATCCCGCTCAATGTCACGCACCGTCATTCCGAACTCCGGCGCCAAATGCATCCCTGCCACCATGAGCCGCAATTCGAGGTCCGGATCGGCCTGGATGGCTTTCAACAAGGACTGGTAGATCCCGTAATCGGAGCGGGCCACCGTCACCACAGCAATGGACCTCAAGCGAGCATCTCCCGGGTAAATACGGTTCCTGGCGCGAGATCTTCGCGGACCACGCGACCCACCAAGATGTCGCGCATCGAAGGAGGCAAACCGGTCCCGGGACGTTTTATGGCCACCATTTCCCCGGTCAGAACCGTGCCAGCTCCGATGTGGGCGGCTGCTACCAGACTCTTGCGAGCCACCGCAGCCGTGTCGGCTTCGTCCGGGGCGGGTTCCTTGCGGCCGTGGCCCAAAGCGAGTTCCACCTTGTGCACTCCCAAGACCAGCGCCTTCAAAGACCCGGGTTCCAGGGAGGCTTTGTGGTCGGGACCTGGCAGATTGCAGTCGAGCGTCAGATGTTTTTCCAAAATGCAGGCCCCCAGAGCCACCGAGGCCAATGCCACCTCGATACCCAGGGTGTGGTCGGAAAAGCCCACCGGCACATCGAATGCCACCGCCATGGTGTGCATGGCGCGCAGGTTGGAGCTGGCGGGCGTGGCCGGGTAGTTGCTCACACAATGGAGCAAGCTCAAGGGCGGATCGCCTGCCGCCCGGATCGCAGCAACGGCCGTTTCGACCTCCCCCAAGGTACACATCCCCGTTGAAAGAATCAGCGGGCGCCCCTTCCTGGCCACATGCGCAAGGAACGGCAAATTGGTGACCTCCCCGGACGGGATTTTAAAAGCGCTCACGCCCAGTTCATCCAGCAGGTCGGCACTGCCCTCATCAAAGGGCGTCGAGAGGAAGAGAATCGCGCGCGCCCGGCAATATTCGATGAGTTCGCGGTGGGCGTCCACATCCAGCTCCAAACGCTTGAGCATGGTGAACTGGGACTCTGTTGCGCCCGTATTATCCTGTTGGTAGCGCGCCATCGGCGCATCGGCTGTGACCAACGCTTCTGTGCGGAACGTCTGGAACTTCACGGCATCGGCTCCCGCCTCCACGGCTGCGTCGATGAGCTGACGCGCCAGGAGGAGACTGCCGTTGTGGTTAACCCCGGCTTCCGCGATTACGAAGCACGGTTGTCCCGGCCCGATAATCCGATTGGCTATTTCAAAGCTTCGCATAATTGAGGTTCCTGACGCGGACGGCTAAGGCAAGGATGAAGTATGAAGTATGAAGGGGTATTTTACTCTTTCGCGGCCTGCACCCCCGGGATGGAGGACGGGGCACTCCCGGACATCTCCTGTCGTGGTGCTTTGTCTCTGCGGCTCTGCGGTTCCGCGTGAGATCCCCACTCCCGCGCGGTCTCACATCCTGTCAATCCCACGCCTGGGCTTCTTCCCCCGCCGCCTCCGGGGCGGACTTCACAATGTTTAATTCGCCCCGGGTTAGGAATCCTATACGGGGCTAATATCCACGACCCCTCCGGGCATAAGCGTCAACTTAAGCTGCGAAAGCTTCCACAGGGCATTGAAATTCGGACGCTTGCGCCTGTCGTAGCAACAAGTATTTTACTAGCAGCTTTCTAATCTGGATGCAGTGCTGCTTTGTCGCTTGTTTTCTCTTCCCTCCCGTGACCGCAGTGAGATACCGCTGGATCGTTT
>JAYVTN010000403.1:0-3629 GCA_043788785.1 Spartobacteria bacterium
ATCTCTACCTTGAAATCTGCGGCCCGGAACACGTAGAGCAAGGCGTCGTGGGGATCGATCGCGACTTGTGCCACCAGGGAGCCGCTCTGCCGGAATACCCGGCTCCCCACGGCGCGCATTCGGCTCAAGCCTCCCGGGAGCGTGTAACCCTCGAATCCGCGCACATAGAAAGCGTCGCCGAGTTGGCCCGCTGGGAGGGTGGTGGGCTGGAGTTCGACCCCGCTCATGGAGTCCGCGACCCCGACTATGGGTTCCACCGAGTCCCGGCCGACAAAGGAGTCCCGGCGATCCAAGCAGATCCAAACCATCGAACCCGCAATCAGGAGAATGCCGGCGAAGACTGACAGCATGGCGGGGTGAAGCACTTGGGCAAGCCAGCCGCGTCCCGGGACGGGGCTTGTTCCAGAAATCGCAGCCAACCTTTGGCGAAGATCCTCGGGCGGCTCGATGGCTTTGAGAATCTCCACAAGCTGCTCGTCGAATTGGATCTGCGCGGCCAATTGCGCGGCTAACTCCGGATCCTTTCCGGCAGTCTGGGCGGCTTGGGCGATCAGTTTGCCTGATTCCCGGCCCTTGCGGTAACAGGGCAGATAGATGCGGGTCAGCTCGGCGTTCATGGATTTTGGGCGGGAGCCCAAAGCGAAGCTTCCAGTAATCGGCGGGCACGCTCCAAGGCGCGTCCAAGCGCCTTCAAGTTCAGGTCCAGGGTCTGGGCGATCTGCTCCGGGGTAAACAAGTCGAGATAGAAAAGTGCCAAGCTGCTACGTTCCGGTTCGGGCAAGCCGTGGAAATGTTGGGCCACGATATAAGCTTCTATGGGCAAAACCGCAGGCATTCCCTGCGAATCGGGCTCCGTGCGCACCAGCCGGGGAGGTCTGGGAGCCAAGGGTTGGTTCTCCAGGCATTGCTGGCGCAACCGGGCGGCAAACCACAACGCACGGTGCCTCGGGTTGCGGATATCGCCCAATCGGCGTTCGCAACCCACCAGCAAGTCGGCCATGAGTTTTTGGGCGCACCCCGGATGCCCGGTCAGGAGCACGGCGAAACGGTAAAACTCGGCGAGGGTTGCGCTAGGAAAGAGTCCAGAGTCCAAACCACCTCATGTACTCGCTGAGAGGGGCACTCCTCAAGACCTGATTGGCAGCCTGAGGCGAATGTGGCTGGGTTAAGAAAGGTTTTGGACATCTCTGCCCCGCGAAAACAACCGCCCCGGATGCAGTCGGCCATCTTTAACCGCAGAGGTGGCAGAAGCGGCAGAGGCGGCAGAGAAACCAGTCCAGGCCATGATCCATGATCGACTCATATCTCTGCCACCTCTGCTCCTCTGCCACCTCTGCGGTAAAATTAGCCGTGCCCAACAGATCGGGCAGCATTTACCGAACATCGCCTCCCACGAAAGCAACCGCCCCGTGTGGGGTCGCCCACGGTCTAAGCGCGGACCACGCAGAGGCGCATGATCTACAGAAGGGAGCAGGTCCGTTCTAAACCTTCCTTAATCTAGTGTCATTCCAGCCTGTGGCAAATGCCGGCAGGAAGCCCGGGGCGGGAGGCCCGGATGGCGAAACTTTGCGGCCGCGTTGACTTGCCTGGGAGTGGCCCGTATCTTGAGCGGCTCATTTTGCCGAGCCCTGTGAAACACGTTGTCTTTGTTTGTACCGGAAACATCTGCCGTAGCCCGGTGGCTGAGGGATTGTTTCGGGAACTGGTCAAGAACCGCCCGGATATAGAAGTCTCCTCGGCTGGGGTGGGTGCCATGTACGGGCAAGCGCCCAGTCGGCATTCGGTGGATGTGACCCACCAATGGGGTGTGGATATTACCGCCCAGCGCTCCCAACCCCTGACCGAGGACATTGTCGAGAGCGCCACCCACCTCTTCGCGATGACCCAGGGACACGTGGACGTGATACAGGCCAGCTTTCCGCACGCTGTGGAGAAAACATTCCTGATGCGCGAGTTCGAGACCCAGCGAGGGGAATCCCGGGACATTCCGGACCCGATCGGGCTCGGGCTTGATGCCTACGTCCGGTGCCGGGACGCCATCAATCAAGCATTGCCCAGCATTTTAAAATTCATCGATCAATCCATGCCCACCATCGAATCTGCTCCTGCTGTGTCGACCCCGTCCACCCGCCCACTGCGTATTGCCCTCGGCGCGGACCATGGCGGGGCCAAGCTAAAACAGGCTGTTCACGAACATCTTTCCAAAAAGGGCTACTTGGTCTCCGATTTCGGGGCCAACTCGGCCGAGCAATCCGTGGATTATCCCGACTACGCGGACGCGGTGAGCCGGGACATCAGCGCGGGCCAGTCGGACTTCGGTATTCTGATATGCAAGAGCGGCATCGGGATGAGCATTGCGGCCAATCGCAATCAGCAGATCCGTGCTGCGTTGGTGGACAACGCAGAGGACGCACGGGTGACCCGCCAACATAACGACGCGAATGTGTTGTGTTTGGCTTCCACCCATGTGGAGCCCTCGGCAGTGGGCCGGATCGTGGACGCATTCCTGGGAACTGGGTTTGAAGGCGGCCGCCATGAACGGCGGGTGGAGAAACTCCAGCAGGTCGGCAGCGCCCTGCGGGGCTGCCAATCGCTGGAGGAAACCGATCCAGAGATCTTCAGGGCCATCGAAGCCGAGGCCGTGCGTCAGTTTGAAAACATCGAACTGATTGCCTCGGAAAACTTCACCAGCCGTGCGGTGATGGAAGCCCAGGGCTCTTGCCTGACCAATAAGTACGCGGAAGGCTACCCCTCGCGGCGCTGGTACGGGGGGTGCGAGCATGTGGATGTCGTCGAGCAACTCGCCATTGATCGCGCCAAGCAGCTTTTCGGCGGCGACCATGTCAATGTGCAGCCCCATAGCGGCAGCCAAGCCAACATGGCGGTGTACTTCTCCGTCCTCCAGCCCGGAGACAAGCTCCTGACCATGGATCTCTCCCATGGCGGCCATCTTACCCACGGCAACCGGGCAAATTTCTCCGGGCGGTTTTTCGAAATATCCCACTACGGGGTGAGCCAGTCCGATGAACGCATCGACTATGACGCGCTGGCCAAACACGCGCTGGATTTCCGCCCCAAGATGATCACAGCGGGCGCCTCTGCATATCCCCGCGCCATTGATTTCCAGCGGATGCGCGAAATCGCCGATTCCGTGGGAGCTCTCCTCTTTGTTGACATGGCCCATATCGCCGGCTTGGTGGCTGCGGGCGTCCATTCCAGCCCTGTGGAGTTGGCTGATTTCGTGACGACGACCACCCATAAGAGCCTGCGCGGACCCCGTGGCGGGATCATCATCTGCAAGGCCCAATACGCCAAGGGCATTGACTCCCAGGTGTTTCCCGGCATTCAGGGCGGCCCGCTCGAACACGTCATCGCAGCCAAGGCCGTCTGTTTCCACGAGGCGCTCCAGCCCAGCTTCAAAACCTACGCCCAACAGATCGTCAGCAATGCAAAGGCGTTGGCGGCCCGGATGACCCAAAACGGCTATCGGATCGTCTCCGGCGGCACCGACAACCATCTGATGCTCGTGGATCTGCGGCCCCATGCCCTCAACGGGAAACTCGCGCAGGAAACCCTCGACCATGCCGGCATTACCGTGAACAAAAACGGGATTCCTTTTGATACGGAGA
>JAYVTN010000404.1:0-6828 GCA_043788785.1 Spartobacteria bacterium
AGCAAACCACTAACTGGAGAGCCGGATGCGGGAAATCCGCCCGTCCGGTTCGGAGGGGGGGGTGGAGCAAATCAATGCTCCATCCCTACCTCTATCATGCCCTAGTCGTTGCGCTCGTATTTAATCGAAAAACACGGCTCGCAGATCGCGAACTTGTGCATCGTTGGCAGGCCGTTCCCGCATTTCCGGCATCTCCGTACCACCTTGCGCTTGAGCGAATTGCTAATGAACTGGTTGGTCGTAGAGCAGACGTCCAAGGCGACTTCGATGTCGGGGAAAAGCTCCGGCATGCGGTGGTGCATCCAACGGTACGCAGCCAGAAGTTTCACCCGGTTCTCAGCCGCGTGAAGCTCGTGGGCCGACGCGGTACTCGATTCGGGATCAAAGCCACGCCCCTCGGGCATCGGCGAGGGCACGTCTTCGGCCACCGCAGCTACCCATTGGCGCCATACCATCACATGATCCCCCGTCCGGGTATCGATGGGACACGCGCACAAGGCAAATTGCACCGTCAAAGGGAGATGGAATTCCCCGATCTCCCCGGCCAGTTCGCGCATCGAGGAAACATCGGCCTTGCAGAACAAATCGCTATCGCCTGGCAACGCCGTAAAGCAGTCGAGCAAGGAAGGCAGATCCATCCGGCCCGTCTCCTGGGACAAGTACTCCAGCATCTTTATATGCGGGGCGATCGGGGCAATCATCGGCAAAGGCTCGGCTGACGCGTCCATGGCTTTGCGGATATGGGCGAGATCACGCCGGTTGAGCGCGTTGACGATCCCTTCCTCGGCCATCCCATAACGGCCGGCCCGGCCTGCGATTTGGCGCAAGAGCGAGTCGCTCACGGTAATCTGCTTTTCCCCATCCCACTTACTGAGCGTGGTGAAAACGATGGTCTTAACCGGCAGATTCAAGCCCATGCCGATGGCATCGGTGGCTGAAACCATCTTGGCCTCTCCGGTGTTGAAGCGGCGGGCTTCGTCGCGCCGGACCTCCGGGGAAAGCGAGCCGTAGACGGCCGCGCACTCGGCGGCCCCGAGGGTTTGCTTCCATGAAAGCACGTCGCGCCGGGAAAAAGAGATGAAGGCGGTCCCTTCCTCCACAGGCTTATGGGGATCCAAAGGGCGATCTGCGACCCGCAAAGGCGTGAGCCGCTCCGTGTACCGGACTTCCAAAGGCTCGCCCAAACGCGTGGCGATCTCCCGCAGGACAATTTCCGAATCCGGGGACCCCACCAGGATCACGCGCTTTGCGTTAACCCCTACGATGGCTTGGGTCCATGCCCAGCCCCGATCCTTGTCGGCAATCATTTGGACTTCGTCGATGATGGCCACATCGTACTCCGCATCCGTAGCCAGCATCTCGATGGTCGAAGAGATATGTTGGGCGAGCGGATCCAGGATCCGTTCCTCACCGGTGATCAACGAGCAGGGCACTTCCGCGCCGCGCATCCGATCCCAGAATTCCGCAGCCATCAGGCGCAACGGCGCCAGGTACACGCCGCGTCCAGCCGCCGCCATTTCCTGGAAGGCCTGATAGGTCTTGCCCGAATTGGTTGGCCCAGCGATCAGGAGCAGTTCGCGGCAGCGCGCCCGGGCCCGGGGAAAAGTCTCATGAAAGCGGTGCAGGGCAATGCCTTCAGCCATCCGATGGTTGGCCGCACGGAGGTTAAGTTCACGCACGATCCGGGCTGCCCGGTCCTTGAACTGGCGCAGGCCCAGATGACCTTCCAAACGCCTTAGCTCGGCGGAAATATCGGCCTGGCTGAGCCGGTCTTGGTTGGCTGCAATCGCGTGCTCGATTCCCGGGAGTTCGTGCAGGATTTCGGTCTGGATCCGTAATGCGCACGCCACCGCATCCGCCGAGAGCTGCCGGAAACGCGTTTCCAGCGTATGCGCGCTCTTGGGCCGGTTGATGGAGAGCACGTCGAAAACATGGAGCTTGCACGGTTGGCCGGCAACCAGGGCGGTTTGGGAGTGTTCGCTGACGAGCAAAACGACATCGCGTTCACAAAAAAGGCTGAGGCCCTTGGTCTCGGGCAAGTCCCGGAGTGCATGCCATTGGTCACGCAGCCATGCTTTAAAAATCGGGCGTCCCGTGCGGAGCTGGACCGCAGCCAACCCCTCCTGTGCACGTCTGTCCGTTAACCATTGATCAAATTCTGCGCGCGGGAATGAACCCGGGCGACTTTGTAGGGCCTCCATCTGCCCCCCTAAATGGAAGAGATCCGGCCCCGGCGCAAGGATGGATCTCGGTAAATGCAACGGCTATGTGGGAGGAACCGCGCCAAAACGTGCCCCAAAGGCTAGTCTACACTAGGTTGGGATCGGGCTCCGACCATGCCCGCCATGGACAGGGTCATCAACCGGCGTGCGGTAGGAATGGCTTGGGCAAACCGGAAGAAACCTCCCCGGAGAGGGGTCAGCCACTCGTAATCGGACTGGAACCACGGCGTCAGCCAGCGTGTGGCCAATTGGTAATACCCGAGGGCGAGGCGGCGCTCCCGCTGATACCGGAGCAAGGCTTGGCTCAGCGGGTAACGGGCAACGCAGCGGGCCAACGAGGAGGCGTCAGCCAGGGCGAGATTCACGCCCTGGCCCAGTTGGGGGCTCATGGCATGTCCGGCGTCTCCGAGGACGACCACCGAGTCCCCGTACCAGCGGTCCATCCGGACATCCCCGTACCGGGCCGTCAGGATCTGGCTCCAATCGTTGATCTGGCCCAGCAAGCCTTCGGCCCTGGGACAAAGCCCCAGAATGTCCTCTTTCCAAGCGCTCAACGGGCGGGCGCGCAAGGCGGCATCCTCGGCAATCTTGATGCTCCAAAACACGCTGACCAGCGGCGCCCCGGCCGCCAGATCCCGGCCTGTGGCTAGGAACCCGCACAGTCGGCGCGTTCCCTGGACCACCTGGAAAAGCTCGTTCTCAGGAAATACCCCATCATTCTGACCGATAAACCAGTGGGCCCCCCACGGATAACCACGATTGGAGGCGGTGCCCGAGACCAACTCGCGCAGCTTGGAGCGGGCCCCGTCGGCTATGACCAGCAGATCAAACCCGTCGCTGCTTCTGCCATCGGGGCAGCTCAGGCTCCAACCGCGTTCGGATTTCTCCGCGGCGTCAATTTCCCAGCCCCAACGGATTTCCACCCCGGCTACGAGCATCTGTTGGATCAGATAATGGAGCAGGACGGGCCGGTGGAGGCCCGCACCGAACTGACCGGGCCCGAGTTCGGCGTACCGCAGGTCGACGAGCGTGCGCGCCTTGGGGTTGACCACGTGCATGCGCTCGATCCGGGCGGCATGGGAGAGGATCTGGTCGCGGATACCCAATTCCGAGAGCACTGCGATACCCGAGGGTTGCAGGAGGAAGCCGGCTCCCACGGCCAAGCACTCGGGAGCGCGTTCGAAAAGGACGACCTCGTGCCCCAGCCTGCGCAGCAGGATCCCAGCCGCCGGACCCGCGGTCCCGCAACCGACTACCGCAATCCGCAGGTGTTTGCCTCGCATACGCCCTTGTAGCATGGGGGCAAGGATGCACAGAGGATGAAGTATGAAGTATGAAGGATGAAGGATGAAGGATGAAGGATGAAGGATGAAGGATGAAGGATGAAGGATGAAGGTGCCCTGGCGAACCCATCAACCTTCATACTTCAGCCTTCACCGGATATGGACCCTGACCGGCGTCCCCACTTGGACGTTCTCGTAGAAGTCCTTTGCGGCCGCAGCCGGCAAACGCACACAGCCATGGGAGGCGGGATGGTCCGGCACATGACCCGCATGCATTCCATACGGGCCCGTGAAGCGTAGGAAATAGTGCATGGGAGCTGGCATAAAACGAGCCCCGCGGGGAACAGGCGTGCCCGAATCCGCATTGCTTGCCAGAACACGGCCATCGGCGGCCACCACCCGCCCGTACTCGCTGGAGCGATGGTCGGGATCTTTCTCAAGGACTCGGAAGTTTCCCGTCGGCGTCCGGTGCCCCGGGCGTCCGCTGGAAATCCGGCTCTGGGCAACAATTTGGTCGTTCTCAATCAGGGAGGCCCGCTGATGTCCAAGATCGATTTCGATGCGGGCGGCGGCCCGGGCGTGTGAGAGGCCCGAAGCCAACACAGCCAGCCCGCAAAGCAGGGCTGTACAGGGCCGGGTCCATACGGTCCATACGGTCCATACGGTCCATACGGTCCATACGGTCCATACGGTCCATACGGTCCATACGGTCCATACGGTCCATACGGTCCAGGGTCGACACATTCCCGGGAGTGTTACCGGAGTGCTTCCCGGTGTCGTTCCGGGCGTTGTACCCCGAAAATCCGAGACCCGCCCCGGGTTGACCACACGCCGTTCCCTCCCCCAATCCTGCCAGCCCTCCGTAACCATGGGGAAATATCCATCGGTTTTACCATTGTGCAAATGTCCAATGGGGTTTCACCATTGGGAATGGAACCCGCCCAAACAGAATCGAACGTGCATGTGGTGCGCCACCCCTTGGTACAGGTCAAACTCACCCAACTGCGGGATGCGAACACGTCGCGGGAGGATTTCCGGGCGCGGGTGCGGGAATTGGCGTTGATGATGGTATATGAAGCCAGTGCCGGGTTGGCCCTGCAGCCGCGGGTAATCGCCACGCCGGTGGCCGAATACGAGGGCCGTGAGTTGGCCCGGCCGCTCGTGGTGGCGCCGGTACTCCGGGCGGGACTGGGCATGCTCGAAGGGATGCTGCGCCTGCTCCCCGGCGTCAGTGTGGCCCACATCGGGATGAGCCGCCACGAGGTCACCCACCGGCCCGAGAGCTACTATTTCAAAGCGCCTCCGCATTTGGCGGAGGCGGATGTCCTGGTGGTCGATCCCATGCTGGCCACAGGTTGGAGTGCGACGACAGCCATCAGCAAACTCAAGGAGCACGGAGCCAGATCGATTCGGTTCATCTGTTTGGTAACCTGTCCGGAAGGCTTGAAACAACTGGGGCAAGCCCATCCAGAGGTGCCCATTTTCACCGCGGCCATCGATCCGGGGCTCAACGAGAAGGCCTATATTGTTCCCGGCTTGGGCGATGCGGGGGATCGTTTCTTCGGGACTTGAAGCTTGAGTATGTGGCATGCCACCGCCGGATGGACGGGATGGACGGGATGGACGGGATGGACGGGATGGACGGGATGGACGGTATGGACGGGATGGACGGGATGGACGGTATGGACGGTATGGACGGGATGGACGGGATGGACGGGCCCGTGGTGCCCAAACGACCCTGCGGCTTCAGTGGGGGCGTGCCGCCTGGTAATAAGCCGCGAGTCCTTCGGCTACGGCTTGCGCATACTCGACGTACAAGCTTTTGCGCAAGGCGCCGGCGACCTGCTTTTCCCCGTCATAATCGCCTGCTTGGACGCGCTCCCAGACTTCGGCGTTGTTCATCACATAGGGTTCAAAAAACAGGACTGGCGTGCGGTAAATCCGGTTGGCCAAAAGGTTGCGGGCCCAAACATAAGGGCTCGTGGTTACGCGCTTGGCATTGTCGGCCGGGTACTCGTAGGGAGGCAGGCCTGTCCGGGCCGCCATGACGGTGGCAACCGGCACGGCTGCGGCGGATTCCTCGGCAAAGCAGCCTTCCAACAATCTTTGGAGCATGTCGAAGCGGAGGTCGTCGTTGCGCAACTCCACTCCGGAGTAGCACCCATTGAGCAGGAGATGGAAATGGTTGCCGGCCACAAGCGCGGGTTTGAGCGGATCCCCCCAGGCTTCGGCGTTGAAATGCAGGCATAGCGTCAGATCCGGGTGCAGGCTCCCGTTGACCCGCTCCGCCCGGGCCCGGATCTCGCTGACCCGGTAGAAAAGCAGTTCGCTCTGGGATTGGACCGAAGTCCCACGGGCGGGATCCTCCATGCTGGCATAGGCCTCGGGTGGGTTAAGGATTCCGAACCGGGCGAGTTCGTCCCGCGCGGGTTGGAGCAGTTGCGGTGGACGGGCTGCCGTGACGGGTTCGGCGGAGTTGCGCACCAAGAACACGGTGGCACCCAGAGTTTCCAAAACCGGTGCCAAGCGTTGGGCCACCAACAAAGTCATGTCCCCTTCGGCGACAGGCGCCGAGTCCCCGATCTGGAACCAGCGTTCTTCCATGTGGGCCCAGGAACCGCCCAGATGCCCCGGATCGATTGCGATTTTGAGTCCTAAGAGCGGCTTCGCCTTGGGTGCCGACGGCAGTTCACTCGCCCTCCGCCAGAACCGTTGCACTGGTTTGGGCTCGTTGGGTTGGGCGGCAAACCGCAACTCCCAGACATCCCCAGGCTCCAGATTTTTGCGTATGATCGCGCGTCCGGGATGGATCTCGATGAGGCCGGCAGCTGCATCGTTTGGGGCATAGACCTCGTTCAACAGGCGCGTGAACTCTGCCGACGTGATGGTTTCCTGGAACCGCTCCAGCTGGCTCCAGTCCGGCATGGGGGCAAGGGCGCTGAGTCTCTGCGCTGCGGCCGGGTGAACCCAGACCCAGAGCAGGACCCAAATGATTCGGTATACCTTCACGCCGCAAATCATCCTCCAAGGGGGGTGCCGGTGCAACCCGCCGGTGAATGAGGAATGAGGATCCTTCTGTCTTGGCATCCGTTCCCGACTCGGCCTCTTGAGCCCTTGAGTCCCTTTCGGTCATTTAGGTCATTTAGGTCCTTTGGGGCGCGGCAAGGAAGGGCCAAAGGGACCTAAAGGACATAGGTCGTGGCGCCGCGAACCTGAAGGGTGCCAGGATCGTAGCCGGAGATCGCAGACCGGGGTGGACATTTGTTCAGAGCGGCGATCCGGTGTGTGTGCGCTCGACCCCCGGCAACCTTCCCCGTTGGGTT
>JAYVTN010000405.1:0-5122 GCA_043788785.1 Spartobacteria bacterium
TCCCGCCCGGGGCGGCACACGCGTCGAGAACCCAGTGGCCCGATTGTGGGGCCAAAAGATCGCAAGCCATCAGGGTGCTGGGGTCCTGGACGTAGCAGAGCCCGTGCATGATCCAATCAAATGGCAATTGCTTGACCTTGATCGCGCGCGGGTGGGCCTGGGAGACCTCAATGGACGGCGTCGAGTTCAGGAGTTCCTCCACGGTTGTTTTCAAACCATTCACGCGCACATGCACCTCCGCAGGCTGGTTGTTCCACAGCAGGAGGGCTTGGGTGGCTTCGGGCCCGAACGTTCGCTCCCAGCGTTCGATGAGGAAGCCCGGATGCGAGCTCCGGATTTCCGGAGTGGCGAGGGCCAGTTTGGCTTCCAGGGCAGATCTTTCGCGCAGGGCCCGCCGGAGCAAGGCGTTGACGAGGTTTCGCGCACGACCTCCCAGGGAGACGGTCTCATTGACGGCCGCATGGGGCGGCACCCGCATATGGAAAATTTGGTAAAGACCCATGCGGATCAGGGCATGGGTCTGGACATCCAGCTGGCCCTCGCGCAGGCAGGAGATGAGGTAATCGAGTTGGCTGAGGTTCCGCAGGATCCCGAAGAAGGTCTCCATGACAAACGCGCGATCCACAGGGGAGAACCGGTCCGAGTCGAAGGTTTTGTGAAGGATCTCGTCGGAAAACGAGCGGCCTTTCTCCCATTCCAGGAGGGCGTTGAGGCAAGCTTGGCGGGCGTTCATGGTTAAGGGATAATCTACGGTGCTGGGCGCGAAGGCCAAGGGAGATTGCCGGGATTGGCCTGCGGGTGGCTTCGCAGACCCGCAGGGATCCGCGGAAGGCCCGCGCTTCCCCAGAACCCACGCCTCCCCACAGACCCCCCCCGAACTCCCAGAACCCCCAAAACTCCCAGAACCCCCAGAACCCCCAGAACCCCCAGAACCCGATGTAAACAGAAGCGCCCTCCGGAGAGGAGGGCGCTTTGAAAACAAGTTCAGGCTGGCTTACGCCTGGGGAGAGGGTCGGCCGATCGCATGGTACACGAAGCCGAGTTCCCGCATCATTTCAGGACCAAAGAGATTGCGGCCGTCAAAGACCAGGGGCGTGTGCATCCGGCGTTTGATGTCGGCAAAATCCTGGTTGGTAAATTCCTTCCATTCGGTGGCGATGATGAGCGCCTCGGCGTCATCGGTGGCTTCTGCGGGAGTGGCGGCCAATTTAACCTTGGTGGGGTCAATGAGCTGCCATTCGACGGCTTTTTCGGCCCCTTTGGGGTCGTAGGCCGTGACATGGGCGCCTTCTGCCACCAACCGGTTGATCAGCTCGATGGCTACCGAGTTGCGCACATCATCGGTGTCGGGCTTGAAGGTCATGCCCCAGACGGCCAGCTTCTTGTCCTTGAGCACCCAGAGCGCCTCGCGAATTTTGTCGATAAACCGGTCGAGCTGTTTTTCGTTGATGCGTTCGACTTCCTCTAGAAGTGCGAACGGCGTCCCCAACTGGCGGGCAATGGCGATGAAAGCTTTGACGTCTTTGGGAAAGCAGGAGCCTCCGTAACCGATTCCGGCATTGAGGAAGTTGCGCCCGATCCGCTTGTCCATGCCGATGCCGTCGGCGACCATCTCCACATCAGCCCCAGTAGCTTCGCAGATGGCCGATACGGCATTGATATAAGAGATCTTGAGGGAGAGGAAGGAATTGGCAGCGTGCTTGATGAGCTCGGCCGAGTTGATGTCAGTCACCAGGATGGGTGCCTTGAAGGGCTCATAGAGACGCTTCATGAGGTCGGTGGCCCGTTGGCTGGTGGTGCCGACGACAATCCGGTCCGGGTTCATCAAATCGGGCACCGCGCAGCCTTCCCGCAGGAACTCCGGATTGCTGACCACGTCGAACTCGGCCGTCTTGTTGTAGCGTTTGATGGTCGCTTCCACCCGTTCACCGGTCTTCACAGGGACCGTGCTCTTATCGACAACAACACGGTATTGGCCGGGCTTGAGAACGCCGGCGATCTCGCGGGCGACCTTCTCAATGTAGGTCAGATCCACGCTGCCATCGACTTGGGGCGGGGTAGGTACGGCAATAAAGATGACCTCCGAATGGTCCACACCCTCTTCAATGGAGGTGGTGAAACTCAGGCGCTTGGCCGCGACATTGCGATGCACCAGTTCCTCGAGGCCGGGCTCGTAAATGGGGATCTTGCCCGCTTGGAGCATGCTGACTTTGCGCTTGTCATTGTCTACGCAAACAACGTGGTGGCCAACTTCGGCGAAGCAGGCGCCAGAAACCAAGCCGACGTATCCTGAGCCGATAATACAGAGATCCATGTTTCGAACGTGTGGGTTGAGATGAAGGGTTTCCGCGCTCCAGGGGTAGAGCGGGGCCGGGATTAAGCGAAACCCCTGCGCGAAGCGCAAGGTTTTAGAGTGCGCCTCGTGAGGCAAGCTTTGAGGGAGCTCTTCAAGAGACGAATCGCTGGGCGACCGGCATTTTGCGACCCAAGCCAAAAGCGCGGCTGGTGATTTTGAGCCCCGGGACCGCTTGAGCCCGTTTGTATTCGTTCAAGTCGACCCGGCGCTGGACCCAGCGGGCGGTGGTCTCATCGAACCCGGAGGCGACGATTTCGGCTACCGAGAGTTGTTTTTCAACGTAAAGGGCAAGGATGGCGTCGAGGACTTCGTAAGGAGGCAAGGTGTCCTGGTCGCGCTGGTCGGGCTTGAGTTCGGCACTGGGGGCCTTGTCGATGGTGGGCTTGGGGATGATCTCCTGGCGGCGGTTGATCCAGGCTGCGAGCTCGTAAACCAAGGTCTTGGGCACGTCGCTGATGACGGCCAAGCCGCCGCACATGTCCCCGTACAAGGTGCAGTAGCCTACTGCGAGCTCGCTCTTGTTTCCCGTGGAAAGAACCAGATGCCCTAGTTTGTTGGAGAGCGCCATGAGCGTCATGCCCCGGATGCGGGGCTGCATGTTCTCTTCGGTCACGTCCTCGGGAAGGTCGGCGAATATCGCCCGGAACTGCGTCTTGAAAACCGAGAATGTCTCTTGGATGGGGATCGTCAGGCACCGGATGCCGAGATTGACGGCGAGGGCGAGGGAATCTTCGACGCTACCTTTAGAGGAAAATTCGGTGGGCATGGTGACCCCTAACACGTTCTCGGCTCCCAAGGCATGGACGGCCAAGCACGCAGTCACTGCGCTATCGATTCCGCCACTGAGGCCCAAGACGGCTTTCTTGAACCCACATTTGCGGAAATAATCCCGTAGCCCGAGGCAAAGGGCCTCGAACAACTCCTCGGGTTGACTTTGGAAGTTGACCGGTTGGGGGGTCCTTGAATCGACGAGCGCAATTTCGGGCGTGAATGCAGCCAGCTTCCTAAGGACACCGCCGCGAGCGTCAACGGCCAAGGAGTTGCCGTCGAAGATGAGTTGGTCGTTGCCACCCACCGCATTGCAATAAAATATCGGGATCCCATGGGCACGGGCCACCGCGCCGAGCATTTCGGCCCGCTTCCGCGCTTTGCCCAAGGTAAAAGGGGAGGCGCTGAGATTGACAATGAACTCGGCGCCTTGCTGGACGAGGCTTTGGACCGGGGAGATCCCGTAAAGCGCGCGGGGCAGGTATTGCTCGGTCCAGATATCCTCGCAGACGGTGATGCCGATCCGGTGACCGGCGATCTCCAAGGGCGCGACGGTATGGGCCGCCTCGAAATAGCGTTCCTCATTGAATACGTCGTAAGTGGGTAAAAGCGACTTGAAGACCTTGCGGATGGCTTGCCCGCGCTGGAGAACGGCGGCCGCGTTGTGAAAAGGCTTGCCCGTGCCTGGGTTGAGATCCACGAAGCCCACCAGCAGAGGAACCTCGCCTACGCTGGCGTGCAGCGACCGAAGGACGTCGAGATTGCCTGCAACGAAGCGGGATTTGAAAAGCAGGTCCTGGGGCGGGTACCCAGTGACGGCCAATTCGGGGGTGATCACCAATTGGGCGCCCTCAGCGACCAATTGCTCATAGGCCTGGAGGATCTGGGCACAATTGCCCTCGAAGTCGCCCACCGTGGTGTTGAGCTGTGCAAACCCGATCTTCATGGGAGCCGCCCGGCCTGTGGGGAGGTGCGACCACAGAAGCGCCTTGCCCAGTTTGGTTTGAATGGAATCCCCCCGGCGGGACCATGTGATTTCATGAGCGGTTCCCTAGCGGCGCCTTTGCGCGTTCTTTTCGAACATAGTTTTCCAGCCTGCGCCGGATTCGAAGAAGGCTTGCTCGACCACGTGGCGAAGCAACCAGAACAAACAGGCTGCAATGAACCCCGCAAAAATGGCGAGAAGGACCTTTTGGGTGAAGCTGTTGTGGCTCATGGCAGATAGGGTGCCCTTGAGTGGAAACTATCAGGCGCGATCCCGCCATCCTCAAAATCGACAGTGCTACCAAAAACCCCACTGGCGTGTTTGGAGGATGTAGGTGCCCAAGAGCAGGTTAGTCACGGAATGGGCCAGTACGCAGGAGGAGAGGCTGCGGGTGCGGCACGCAACCCAGTTATAGAGTGCCCCTGTGAGCAGGGCGGCCACCATGTCCGGCCCGCTGTGGGCCAGAGCGAAGAGAACGCTGACCCCCAGGAAAGCGCCCCAACGGAACTGGCCGAAGGGGACCCGCGTGAAATCTTCATCGATAAGATAGCGCAAAAGGAATCCGCGCCAGAAGATTTCCTCCAACAATGGGACAACGATGACCAAGCGCACCATGCGGGCGCTGAGGCTTGCGTAATAAGGGCCCGGGTGGGTTGTGGATGAGCCAAAAAAGCCGGGGTCAAACCCCGAGAAGCGGAGCGGGAAACCAAGCAGGCTCTGGGGAGCGATCCAGAGTCCAAAAACCAGGAGGCCGATCCCCAGAGTCAATAAGACGTGGGATGGGCGCCCCAGGGAGTATCGGGGCCAATAGTAGATCAGCGAAGCGCCACAGAGCAGGGTTTGGAGTGGGAAGATCCAGTAGCGGGGGTTGGAGAGAGCCCAAGCCGATTGGCTTGCAAAAGCGCTCCCGGTAAGTTGGCTTAACGCCAAAAGCGCCATAAAGAAAATCAACGGTGCACAAAAAGCCGCCGCGGGCCGCTGAAGGGCATTCATGCCAAAAGGATTCAATCGAT
>JAYVTN010000406.1:0-11521 GCA_043788785.1 Spartobacteria bacterium
GTTGTTTTCACCGGTGCCTGTTGATATTGGGAGCTTTCTTGCTTGCCCAAGCGGGTGCTCATGCCAGCGAGTCCCTCTACGATTCCTCGGTTGCCCAGAAGCTCGATCCCAGCCAGTTATCTCTTTTTGGCCCACAATCTTCCAAGTTCCGTTACGATAGCCGGATGGTGCACGCTGCGGAGATTGCCCAGGCCCGCGCCCGGGGGCACTCGATCAGCCGGTGCTGGCGCTTTGTTAAAACCGCGCTGCTCGCCTCCAACACCATCGATTCCTACCCCAAAACCGCGCTTGCCAAACAAGCAGGCGGTGAACTTCAGGCCAGTTACGGCTTCAAACGAATCAGCGTGAAGGATCCCTACAAGGCGCCCATCGGTTCGGTACTCGTCTATGGCGGTCGCGGTGCGGGCCATGTCGAGATTCGCACCAAACTGGGGTTTGTCAGTGATTTCCAATCCGTGAAGCCGTCTTCCCGGCCGCTCATCGGCATTTACATCAAGCCCCAGGCTTGAAGCCAGCGGCCAGGTCGGCCGACAAGGTCCTCAGCGCGAGTGTTCGGTAGCGTCAATGCCCCGGACTCTGCCGTGAGCCGCAGGGACGACGGCGGCGGAAACCTTGCGGCCCGAAAGCCGCTACTCCCCGAGCAAGGTTTCGATCTTTTTCTCCAGATCTTTGCATGCGGCGAAATCGACGATGTAGCCCCGCTTATTGACCAGCCACAGGGCCGGGAGGGCTTCGATCTTGAGTTCCTTGATCAAAGGATCTTCCCAGCCTTTGCCCGTGAATCGTTGGGGCCAGGTCATGCGCCGGGACTTGAGGGTGGCCTGTAACTTGTGGCGGGTCTCATCCAGGCTGATCCCGGCAATCTCCAGACCGCGCGCCTTGAAGCGCTCATAGGCCTTGAGCACGTGCGGGCGTTCCTGCATGGACGGGTCACTCCAGCTCGCCCAGAAATCTACGAGCACCACTTTCCCCCGCCACTTGGCGACATCAACCTTGCGTCCGTCGATGCCGGAGAAGGCCAGCGCGAAGGGTTGGGAGGCCAGGGTGCGCTGGTGTTCAAAGCTGTCCACATGCGTCTTGGCGGCCTCGGCGACCTCTTGGTCGGGATCGGCGCAAAGCTCCCGGGCCAGGGCCTCCGCCCGCGTGGGTGCCACCTGCACGAGCAGTTCCATGTGCATGGTCCGCAACGGAGCGGATTCGGGGTCGGCGGGATACTCCCGGGTATGTGCAACCAATCTGGTCTCCCATGCGGGAACTGCCTCTGCCCCTGCCCCCGAGTCCAACAGAATCTGGTTGGCTTTGATGAGCAACAGATGGTTGCTGGCTTGGGCTTTGGATTCCGCGGACGCACTCGCGGCCTCCACGACCGCAAGCAAATGGGCCGCAGGATCGGTAATTTTCCGGCGCTTATGGAGGGTATCGCGCAGCTCATCAGCAGCGACTTCCAGGACAGGCAAGGCCCAGCGCGCCGGCTCCCCAAGGAATTGGGTACGGAAGCCGGCTGCTAAGCGGTCGAAGCGTTGGAGGGCATCGGCGATCTCGCCCTCCTCCTCGACCTCCAGCGCTTCGCGCATTTCATCCAATTGTTCCTCCGATTGCAGCGCGGAAACGTGGGATTTGGGGGTGGCACCCGGCGGATTCGCATCCATGGACTTGGCCAGCAGCATCACGCCCCGTGCCGGGATCGCTTCGTGGAGGGTGATCAAAGGGACGCCATGGAAGCGGTCTTCGCCCTGATCCTTGGGCTTCATTGATCTATTGCCGCGCTGCGGGTCGGGGTCGCTTTCGCTCATGGGGGAAATGGAATCCACGTGCCCGATGGCGTTTCCGCATTGGTCGAGAACGGCGGCCCCGCTACTGCCGGGTGCCCAGTCGGTGCTCACGTGCAGGCGCAACTGTCGCACGCCTTGGAGCGTGGTGGCATCGTTGGCCTGGTTCTTTGCCCAGAAGAACCGGTTAACGTTCCCTGTGCTGAAATAGCCGGAGACATCGAGCGGATCACTCAGGAGATAGGCCGGGTCCCCGGGGCCGACCTGGTCGTTGAGTGCCAGCGGCGTTAGATTGGCGCTTCCCACCCGGATGATGACGGTATCCATCGTCTGGCTCCGGGCCAGCAGGGCCGTCACGGGCAGGATGTGGCGCTCCGAATCCATGGCCACCAGATAGCTTTGGCGCATGCTCCTGTCAGCCTCCACGCAGTGAGCGCAGGTGGCCACGGCCCCATCCGCGGTCACCGCATACCCGCCTGCCATGTTGAGGTGCCACAGGTCGCAATGTTCGCACTGATAAAACCAACCAACATGGACGGCCCCTTTGCGGGCGCGCTCGGCGATCTCGCGCGGAGTCAGGATTCCGGAGGCTGCCGGGGGCAACTCCAAGGCCGCCGGGGTGGGCGCCCTCAGCATGGCTTCCCATTTTCTGCGGTCCAACAATTTGCCGGCTTTGCGCAGTCCGGTGGCTTGGGCCACCAAGGCCGGGTCATTGCCAGTGCTCGAAGCTGCCTCAATGGGGGTTCCGGGCGACTGGGCCAGGCTTTGGTCGAGCCCCACTAAAAGCATGGCAAAAGCGGGGGTCCAAAACAGGGTGCAAAACTTTGATTTTGTCATACGGGAACGGCTCTGGGATTCTATTCCCGTCTTTAGGCGTAACCCTGTTTCAGGCTTCAGCTTTTCTTCGGAGAGCGTTTTAGCTTTTCGGGCGAGCGCCTACTGGGCCGACCCGGCCTGTGGCTGGGAAGGGGCCTTGGCGGCGGGAGAACTTCCATCCATGGATTTGGCCAGCAATAGCACACTGCGCGCGGGGATCGCCAGATGGAGAGTGATCAAGGAGGCGCCATGGAAGCGGTCTTGGTCGGGCGCCTTAGCCGGGCCATCGGGCTTGGCCGGCTTGCTCACGCGTTGGCCGGCTCCGCCTTCGCTGAGGGGCATAATGGAATCCACATGGCCGATGGCGTTTCCGCATTGGTCGAGTACCGCGGCCCCGCTGCTCCCGGGTGCCCAATCGGTGCTCACATTGAGACGCAGCTGGCGCACCCCTTGGAGTGTGGTGGCGTCATTTTCTTTTCCCTTAACCCAGAAGAACCGGTTGACGATCCCCGAACTAAAGTAGCCGGAGACGTTGAGGGGATCACTCAGGAGAAATGCCGGGTCCCCAGGAGCCACTTGGTCGTTGAGGGCCAGCGGCGTGAGGTTGGCGCTTGCCACGCGGATGATGGCCGTATCCATGACTTGGTTGCGGGCCAGCACGGCGGTCACCGGCAGGATGTGGCGCTCCGAATCCAGGGCCACCAGATAACCCTCGCGCATTGCCGGATACGGCTCCACGCAATGGTCGCAGGTGACAACGGCCCCATCCACGGCCACGGCATAGCCGCCCGAAAAGTTCAAATGCCAGTGGTCGCAACGTTCGCAGAGATAGAACCAGCCGACATGGACGGAGGCTTTGCGGGCGCGTTGGGCGATCTCGCGGGCGGGAAGGATCTGGGTCAAAGCTGCGGGCAATTGCAAGGCGGCCGGGATGGGAGTCTTGAGCATGGCCTCCCATTGGGTGCGGTCGAGCAACTTGCCGGCTTTGCGCAGCTCGGTGGCTTGGGACACCAAGGAGGGGTCCGTGGCAGCACTCGACGCAGCCTCGATGTCGATCCCGGGGGACTGGGCCATGCAGGGGTCGAGCACCGTGAAGTGCACCGCCATTGCTGCGATTATAACGCCAGAGCGGATAGAGGAGGTTTTCATGGGGGAACAGGTTCCATTGGCGCTGAAGTGCGGAGAATCGCAAGCCCAACAATCACGCCGGAGGCGGAAACCGCTATCCGTGTTATCCCCGTCGGCCCCCCACGGGTAGCGGTGCGATGTTGCGCTGGAGGGTTTCAGCTCTGGGCAACTACGTTGAATGTCTCTTCGCAACCCTCTAAAACGTTGGAAAAATCTCTTTGCCCCTGTGCAAGATTCCTCTCGCATTTAGGCCCAGAGTTTCAAAGGTTCAAGCCGTCTCCATGAAGCGCCTGGGCCCCTTTTTCTCTCTCCTGTTTAGCTGGCTGCTATTTTGCACGCCTGCATTCGCCATCAGTACGATTGTCATCGACGCCGGCCACGGGGGGCACGACCGGGGAGGCATCCCTGGCCAGCGGCTTGGAGAGAAAGGTTACACGCTCGATGTGGCCAAGCGCCTCCAAAGCCTGTTGCGCGCGGCTGGCTTCAAAACCGTTATGACCCGCAGCACGGACGACTTCATCGGATTGGACCGGCGCTGTTCCATCGCCAATGCCCAGAGAGATGCCGTCTTTGTGTCCGTCCACTTCAATTCGGCGACGCGCGAAGGCGCCAATGGGATCGAAACCTATTACCATGCGCGCTCGGGTGCGAGCCTGGCGGCAGCCGTTCACCGCGAAGTGGTAAAGGCGGCCGGCACCGAGGATCGCAAGATCCGGCAGCGCGGCTTCTATGTTTTGCGGAATACGCGGATTCCGGCGGTATTAGCCGAGCTCGGGTTTCTGACCAACGGGGCCGAGGGCAACCGGATTTCAACGGGGTCCTATAGGCAACGCTTGGCAGCAGCCTTGGCACAGGCAGTCATTAGCCGCTACAAATAGGCATGGACGGGCCATGTAGGCCCGCCGGGCCACCTATGCTTCTAAATTCCACAGAAATGAAGGCGCTCGAGGAACGTGCTTTTGCCACGGGCTCCGAACCCGGGTCCCTCATGGACGAGGCCGGGGCAAAGATTGCAGAGGCTGTCCTCCAGTTCTTCCCGCGGGGCGCCCGAGGTCATTGCATCGTCCATTTCGGCAAAGGTCACAATGGCGGGGACGCGCTGGTTGCCGCCAAGCATCTGGCGCGGGCAGGATGGAGCCTGGAGTTGGTGGGGGCGTTCCCGAGCGGGGTTTGGAGCCCTTTGACGGCCTGCAAGTTCGCGGCGGTCGAATTGCTGCCGCCTGCCCAACCTGTGGAGCGCCAGGGCTTGCCGGTAGCCGTGCTCGACGGGCTCTTGGGGCTTGGAGGCGGAGGGGCCTTGCGGGAGCCGGTTCTCTCTGCCGCGCGTGCCATCAATTCGCTCCGGCTCCGACATGGGGCGACAGTGTTCGCCATCGATGTTCCCACAGGTCTGGATGCAGACACCGGGGCGGCGGACGCCAATGCCGTGCGTGCCGACTTCACTCTTGCCGTGGGGTTTGCAAAGAGGGGGCTTCTGGAGGATGGTGCCACGCCGTTTGTGGGGCGTCTGGCAGTTCTGCCGTTGGCAGCGCTGGTGGCCGTCCGCGAAGGGGCGGGCCCCGGAACAGCAGAGCTCTCGACCGGCGCCACTCTGGCGCCGCTTTTTCCCAAACGCGGCTTTAACGTCCACAAGGGCCTTTTTGGCCGCGTCACCATCGTGGCGGGATCGCTCGGATTTGCGGGCGCGGCACAGATGGCGGCGGCTGCGGCGGTCCGGGCCGGGGCGGGTCTGGTCAGCCTGTGTGTCTCGCCCGAAATCTATGACGTGGTCGCCTCAGGGGCCGCTTCCGAGGTGATGGTCAAACCGGTGAAGTCTTTCCGGGAAGTACTCGGGATGCGCCACGATGCTGTGGGACTGGGACCTGGACTGGGTTCCCCCCGGCGAATGGAGATCTTGGAATTAATCAAGCGCTTACCCGTCCCGGTGGTCGTGGATGCCTATGCGCTCACTGCTTTGGCAACCGACCTTTCCATCTTGGATCGGTGCGCGGGCCCGCGTTTGCTCACCCCGCACCTGGGCGAGATGAAGCGGCTGGACGGGGCCTCCGCAGGGAGGAGCCGCCGGGAAACGGTGCAGGCCTTCACGGGGCGCTTTGAACATGTGTTGTTGCTCAAAGGGGCACGCACGGTGGTGGGCCAACGAGGCAAGCCCATGTCTTTCAACACCACAGGCTCGCCCGGGATGGCCAGTGGCGGAATGGGCGACGTGTTAACGGGCGTTTGCGCTGCGTTGGCCGGGCAGGGGCTTTCCCTTTACGATGCGGCCCGCCTAGGCGCATGGGTTTGTGGCCGGGCTGCGGAACTGGCCATTCATCAAGGCGACGCGTCGGAAGAATCCTTCTGTGCTACCGACCTGCTGAGCCACTTGGGGCTGGCGTTCAAAGCGCTTAGGCTGGGAAGCTACTGAGGGCTGCGGGCGGGAGGCGGAGGGGCTTCCCTTTTGTCCATTGCGTCCATTGCGTCCATTGCGTCCATTGGGGTGGTTGGGAAAGGACACAAGTTGCGGGCGCGCGCGGGCTGGCCCGCGCCGCTGCGGAGATCCCCGCTGCGGCGGCTCCATCAAGAACAACGAACAAATTCCCGGATCCAGAGGATCGAGGGTCCCCAAGAGGTACACAGCATGAAAATGAATCAAAAGAGTTGGGTGATCGCGTTGGCGACGGGTCTTATTGCGGGCATCGCGGGCGGGAGTCCGGCGGTGCGGGCACAGGAGGTGACCACCACCGAGACAAGGACCACACACTCCGCAGGCACTGTCCAGGAAGTCAGTCCGGGCGCGTTTGTGATCCGCGGCGAAGGGTGGCCCGCCGTGTGATTGTCCACAAACGCTCACAAACTTCGGGACCGGCCAGGGTAGAGGAGCATCGGACCACCACGACAACCACTGAGAGCCGGGACCGTTAAAACAAAAAAAACGTAACCAAAAGACGCCCGGGAGCGCGGGTTCATACGAAGCACATTGAAAGCGGTGCCGCCGAGTGTTTTGAATGGAGGCACCTAGACCCAACTTACCATGGATATCAATGAAACTATAAAAACGAGTAAAGGCACCCGTGCCACCAACCCGCAGAACCTCTCTGAACTGCGCGAGCGTACTGAGACGTACGTACGCGACGAGCCCACCCGAGCGGTCGGCTTGGCCTTGGCCGCTGGCGTTGTCTTGACCGTGATGCCTGTGGGATGGCTCGTGGGAGCGGTCCTGCGTTTGGCCCTGGGCCTGCTGCGGCCTGCGTTGCTGCTGCTGGGCGGGGTCAAACTTTACGAAGAGATCTCAAAACGATACTCCACCAAATAGGGGTGTTCCCAACGATTTAGAAATATGAGCAACGAAATCAAGGTTGAAGGCGTCGGCCAAAGGGCGCAGGAAACGGCGCACGACATCGGCGAAAAAGTCGGGCAAGTCACCGAACAGGTAAAAGACCAGGTCCGCCGTCAGGCAGGCCCCTGGCTCAACCGGGCCGACGACATGGTCCGTGAGAATCCTACAGGGGCCATAATCGGAGCGATTCTTGTGGGCTTTACCCTCGGGGCCTTAGTGCGCGCCATGCAGCCGGAGCCGCATCCGGTCCGGGAGTACATGGACGAAACCTCGGGCAAATTGCGCTCGCTATTCGCGCCTTTGAGCAAGGGTGCCCAGAGGGCCTACGAGTCCTCTTCGGACGCGATCCGTGGCGCGGCGCATCGGATCGCCCAAAGCGAGCCGTTAAGCCGGAGAAGTTTCTGGCACCGTTTCTGGGAATAACCGAAGGGCCCCGTTAAAGGCGGTCCGGTGGAAGCCTAGCCCGGAAGCGTCCGCGTAAGCGGGCGGTTCCGGGCTTGTTCGCGCTTTGGGCCGGCAAGCGCGTCCTTCCGGGGGCAACGCGCCCAGGGCTGTCGGACGTCGGTCCAGCGTGGTCGCGCCCGTAGCCACCAGTCCGCCCAGTCCGCCCAGTCCGCCCAGTCCGCCAGTCCGCCAGTCCGCCAGTCCGCCAGTCCGCCAGTCGGACCGGTCCGCCAGTCGGACCGGTCCGCCAGTCGGACCGGTCTAACCGGTCTAACCGATCCGACCGATCCGACCGATCCGACCGATCTAACCGATCCGACCGATCCGACCGATCCGACCGATCTGGAGGCACACGCCCACAATGTCGGCGTGCGCCATCCTGTCCCACACGGATGCCATGGTGGGACAGCAAGTGTGCCATTGTCTCACATGGCCCGGCGTAGCGCCCATTCCGGCGCCATTCGTAAACCCCTGCCTATCAGGCGGTTACACCATTTCTGCTCGCCGGGCCCGGGATGTGCTCCACCGGCTCCCTGTATGCATTGCAATCGGCAATGCTCCAACCCCAATATCTTATGGCAAAAATTTTAGGCATCGATCTCGGTACCACCAACTCTTGTATGGCCGTCATGGAAGGCGGGGAGCCTGTGGTTTTGGAAAATTCCGAAGGAGCACGCACGACGCCGTCGGTCGTGGCATTCACAAAGACGGGTGAACGGTTGGTCGGCCAAGCGGCTAAGCGCCAGGCCATCACCAACCCGCAAAACACCGTGTTCTCAGTCAAGCGCTTCATGGGGCGCAAATTTGACGAGATCCGCGAGGAAGAACACCGGGTGCCTTACAAGGTGGTCAAAGCCGCCAATGGCGACGCCCACATCCAGGTGCAGGTCGGTGGGGAGACCAAGACGTTTTCGCCTCCTGAAATCAGCGCGATGATCCTGGCCAAGCTCAAGGCGGACGCGGAAGCCAAGCTGGGCGAGAAGATCACCCAGGCGGTGATCACGGTGCCTGCGTACTTCAACGACACGCAGCGAAACGCCACCAAGGATGCAGGCAAGATTGCGGGGCTGGAAGTGCTCCGGATCATCAATGAACCCACCGCGGCATCGCTTTCCTACGGTTTGGACAAGAAGAGCGACGAGAAGATCGCTGTCTACGATTTGGGCGGTGGCACCTTCGACATCTCGATTCTGGAGATCGGCGACGGGGTCTTTGAAGTGCGGGCCACCAACGGCGACACCCATCTGGGCGGCGACGATTGGGATAACGCCATCATGGACTGGATCTTTGCCGAATTCAAAGCTGACTCCGGCATTGACCTCACCAAGCAGCCCGACGCGGTCCAACGGGTCAAGGAAGAGGCCGAGAAAGCCAAGATCGCGCTCTCAAGCTCCCAGGAGTACGAGATCAACCTGCCTTTCGTCACGGCCGACCAGACGGGCCCCAAGCATATCCAGAAGAAACTGACCCGGGCCAAGCTCGAGCAGATCACAGACGACCTTTTCGAGCGTACCATTCAACCGGTGCGCGCTTGTTTGGCCGACGCCAAGCTGAGCGAGAAAGACGTTAACGAGTTGGTGCTAGTGGGCGGGATGACGCGGATGCCCAAAGTGGTGGATACCGCGCGGCGATTGGTGGGCAAAGAGCCCCACAAGGGCGTCAACCCGGACGAGGTGGTGGCAATCGGAGCGGCAATCCAGGGCGGCGTACTCAAAGGCGACGTAAAAGACGTGCTGCTCTTGGACGTGACTCCATTGACGCTAGCCATTGAAACCGCAGGCGGCGTGGCTACGGCGATGATTCCCCGGAACACGACGATCCCGACCCGCAAAAGCCAGACCTTCTCAACCTTTAGCGACAACCAACCCGGGGTGGAGATCAAAGTGCTCCAAGGCGAGCGACCTCTGGCCCGGGACAATAAAAATCTGGGAACCTTCCACTTGGACGGGATCCCGCCGGCACCGCGGGGGGTGCCGCAGATCGAGGTCACATTTGACATCGACGCCAATGGAATCCTGCATGTTTCGGCCAAGGACCTAGGCACAGGCAAGGAGCAGAAGATCAGCATCACTGGATCGAGCGGCTTGACCAAGGAAGAGGTCGAAAAGATGCAGAAGGACGCTGAGTTGCACGCCGAGGAGGATCGCAAGGCCAAGGAAGACATCGAGGTGCGCAACAATGCGGACAGCTTGGCTTACCAGAGCGAGAAACAGCTCAAGGACTTGGGTGAGAAAATCCCGGCCGACAAGAAGGCAGCAGTCGAGAGCGCCATTACGGCAGTGCGCGAGGCCCTCAAGGGCCAGGATCTCGAAGCCATCAAAACCAGCTACACCGACTTGCAGAACAAGTTCCAAGCTGTGAGCGAGGAACTGTACAAGAATGCGGCAGCCAGCGGTGCAGGAGCCGGCCCACAAGCCGGACCCGGCGCGCAGCCCGGAGCCGAAGAACAGGGCAGCCGCAAGGCTGATGGGGACGTTGTCGACGCGGAGTTCGAAGTCGTCGACGAGGACAAGAAGAAGTAAACGCCTTGGCCCCGTTCCCCCCAGGCCCAATGCCTCGGGGGAGTGGGCCGGGGACCGCTTTGGCGGCTTGCTGAAGGAAGGCTTGGCGCTTTATGCGGCAAGTCGGCTTCCAGAAGGAACCGCAAAAACCAAACCAAACAACAAACAGAAACAAGCACACAATGGCAGCTAACGTTCAACCTCTCGGGGATCGGGTTCTAGTCAAACCCCTCGAATCATCAGAAGTCAAAAAGGGCGGCATCATCATTCCCGACACGGCCAAGGAAAAGCCGCAGGAAGGCGAAGTGATCGCCCTGGGAACTGGCAAGCGCGATGACGACGGCAAAATCATCCCTTTCACGGTCAAAAAAGGCAACAAGGTCCTAATGCCCAAATACGGCGGCACGGAAATCAAGATCGACGACACCACTTACCTGATCCTGCGTGAGGACGACATCCTCGGGATCATCGGCTAAACCCTCAGAATTCAACTTACCCAACTAATACAATGGCAGCTAAACAACTTCAATTCGACGAAAACGCCCGCCACGCGCTCCTGCGCGGAGTGGAGAAACTCGCTCGCGCCGTCAAGGCAACCCTCGGGCCCTCGGGCCGCAACGTCATCCTAGACAAGAAATTCGGCAGCCCGACGATCACCAAAGACGGTGTGACCGTGGCCAAGGAAATCGAGCTCGAAGATCCGTACGAGAACATGGGCGCGCAATTGGTGCGCGAAGTGGCCTCCAAGACCAGCGACATCGCTGGGGACGGGACGACGACAGCGACCGTATTGGCCGAAGCGATCTATCGCGAAGGTCTCAAGAACGTGACGGCCGGGGCTAACCCGACCTCGCTTCAACGCGGGATCACCAAGGCCGTGGAGGCCATCGTGACCGAGCTCCAACGCATCTCCAAGAAGGTCAAGGACCGCACCGAGATCGCCCAGGTCGCTACGGTTTCCGCCAACTGGGACACTGCGATCGGCAACATCATTGCTGACGCAATGGACAAGGTCGGCAAGGACGGCACCATCACCGTTGAAGAAGCCAAGTCGATTGAAACCACCTTGGACGTGGTCGAAGGCATGCAATTCGACAAGGGCTACATCTCGCCCTACTTCGTGACCAATGCGGAGTCCATGGAAGCTCTTCTGGAGAATCCTTACATCCTCATCCACGAGAAGAAAATCAGCAACCTCAAGGATCTGCTCCCGGTATTGGAGAAGGTGGCCAAGACTGGCCGTCCGCTTCTGATCATCGCGGAAGATGTCGAAGGCGAAGCGTTGGCGACCTTGGTGGTCAACAAGCTGCGCGGGACCATCAACGTGGCGGCCGTCAAGGCGCCTGGTTTTGGAGATCGCCGCAAGGCCATGCTCGAAGACATTGCTATCCTCACCGGTGGCCGTTGCATTACCGAAGACTTGGGCATCAAGCTCGAGACCATCACCTTGGAGGATCTGGGCAAGACCAAGCGGGTCACCATCGACAAGGAGAACACCACGATCGTGGAAGGCAGCGGCAAGCCTGCTGACATCCAAGGCCGCG
>JAYVTN010000407.1:0-4967 GCA_043788785.1 Spartobacteria bacterium
ACGGCCCACGGGTACATGAAGACAATCTCGATATCGAAGAGGATAAAGAGCATCGCCACCAGGTAGAACTTCACGCTGAAACGCGGTTGCGCGTCGCCAATTGGCAACATGCCGCATTCGTAGGCGGAGTCCTTGTCCTTGTTAGAACGGGCGGACTTGCCCAGAACCAAGCTGAGCCCCAGAGCCGAAGCGGCAAACACCATCGCCACCAACACCTGGATCAAAATCGGAATGTAATTTTGCATGCCGGTCAATTCCCCACTCTTAGATCCCGCCAACCCTTAGCTGACTATGGCGGGCGCAGGGGCCGGAGGCGGCGTGGTCTGCAACGTCGCCAATTGCTGGGGGATCCCTTTGTATTTCTTAAGCTCTTTTTTGACCATCCCGCGCGCGACCAGGTTCTGGAGCTTTTCGTAGGCACGCAGTCGGAGCATCTCTTCGCCGCCACTAGCAGCATTGCGGGCGCGCAGATTTGCATGGACGAGCTCGAAGAGCTCTTTAAATTCAAAAGTCGCTTTGGAGGAGAGCACACTTGCGAGTTCCTCGGTCACCAGATCGGGAAGTCGGCGGGAAAATGCGGTCTTCTTGTGGATAGGCATAGGAAAGGAATACTATCACAAATTTAGCTTTCCACACGCTAAAATTTGTAGTTGACCCCAAAAAGTTGGTTCCTCGCCATTCAAGCTTTCAGCGTTTCTCCCCATTCATACCCTTTCCACTCTCGGGCATGCCTACCAATACCGTTGCAATCGCCCCGCCCACGATCACCTGGTTGAGGGTCAGCGCCCCTGCTGATTCGAGCCGGATCCCGGTCTTCCCGGCATGCTCGGAAAACACGCTTCTCCCCAGATGCTTGCTTAGTGCGTCGGGGCCCGGCAATTTGCGGGCCTCGAGATAGCGCCCCCATCCAGGGGCCATGCCCAGGGAAACCTCGATAACCGGCCGGAACGCCACGTAAGCCCGGGCGACCAGGGTCTGCAGGTCCATGTCCCCATAACCGCCTGTAGGAGCGCCGACGGCCGCTTGAACCGGCGCATACTGGCCCGAAGGCGGGCCCGCATCCAACTGGTCGAGGGCGCTCTCCACAGCCTCTTGGCCCAAGCTATAGAGCAGGAATCCTCCCTTCATGGCCATGGTGGGCCGAATGAATGCCACCCTCTCCGCTGGGGCCGCATAAAAGGTAGTGCCCCCGTGATTCTTCTCCGTCCAGGCCGGGCTGTTGGGGGTTCGTTTGGTAAGACCCTCCACCACCGAGTGCGCCGCTTCGGGTTCTTTCACCCCAATAGCCATCAGCAGGGAGGGCTGCATGGCTCCATCGGCCCAATTCACTGACAGCCCAACCTCCGGTCCGAACACTCGATCAATCTCCTCCCCGGAGAGCTCAAGCCGGGCCAACTGCCTTCGCATCGGCTCCAAAACCGGCCCAAGCAATCCCCCCTTTTTCAAAAGCTCCTTCCCAGCGGGCATGCGCATCACCGCATTCAAAAGGGCCCCAGAATTGGTCAGCCCCCCCACATGCCGCTCCAGCGCAGCTGGCAGCTGCCCTCCAGGCCTCGGGAAAAAAAGCACATCCCGGAAATCCAGCCCCTCCATGCTCAATGCGGCGGCAAAAGGCTGCCTTGCGGTCAGCTCATCAGATCCCACGTATCCTCGGCCGCGGGTTTCCAATCCGCTCCGAATCCGATCGGCAACAGCCCCCAATTGACCGTAGACCAAGACATCCCTTTTTGATGGGAGCTGGGCGACGGCGTTATCAAAAGCCGGGTCGGATGCCAGCACGCCCTCGGGAATGCCCAGCCCTCCATTCCGGCGACGGTTCTCCAGTCGGCCAAGGACCTCCTGGAGCGTCTCCACATCACTGCCTACCACATACCATTTCTCGAAATACGCCGCAGCCAGCAGCCCCTTCCCGTCCTCGAGGATGTCTATTTGCGTGCTCCCGTACACGGTTGAACGCACCTTCCCCTTCGGGTACAGGCTCCGGGCATAAGCGGCCAGGGGATGCCCCAAGAGTGTATCGATATCTTCGCGTCCTGCCTTCAATGCGGCTCCGGCAACCCATTGCACCCGCGTATCGTTGACCGAGGTCACGGCAAGGAACATCTCCCCCACCCCCAACTGCTCCAGGGCAGAAACGGGGAGAACCCATCCAAATCCAAGGGCTTTCTCCTCACGGGCCCTGGCAAGAAAGTTTTGCACTTCTGGCTCGTTCCACACCTTGCACAACGCCGTACCCCTCCACCGTTGGAGACTTCCCTCCACATCGGGCACCTCCATAAAGATCACCGTTGTCGCCGGAACCAATTCCGATGCGCGCGCCAATTGCCCGGATTGGGAAACGAAACGAAGCAGAAATAAGCCAGCCGCCGCGACCACGGCCAGCACCAGGAGTACCCGAACTGGTTTGCTCATTCCGGCTCTTCGTAAATGCCCACGGCCCGCCAGCCATCGGCGCTGACCTCAAAGGCCTCCAAGCTTACCGGGTAAGAGGTCAACTTGTATGCGGAGACCACCATGGGCGTGTATTGTTCGTAGTGACTGGCTAATCGAGGGAACACGAACGCCTGGTAGCGGCTGGGCACCACCACCAGCACTTTCTCTCCCAGGGTGTCCTTGAATAAGGACAGAAACCCTGGGGCAAGCACCGCGCTGGCAACAATAGGCTTTTTGGAGGTGAGCACTGCATACTGGATCACCCGCTTGGGATCCCGCACGTACTCGGGCGTGAGCTCGGCCAACCGCGCCGCCGACTCCGCCCGGGCCTGGCTGGCAAACGCCTCCCACGTCAGCTTCAAGCCTTCAAACTCGGCCCGTGAAAACGCCACGTCTTCGTTCTCCCCCGCATACCCGGCCACCAACTCCGTGCGTTCAGAAAGGGCCACCGGAGCCGATACCGGGGCCCGCATGAACTTGGGTTCCAACCACACCAGCCACCCCGGATCCGGGCCGGGATCCGCGGCCGTCACCCCCGGGACTGCCATCAATAGTACGAAAAAGACTTTCCACATGCCTAAGACCGCTCTCCACTGCGCGCGATGATCACCTTCCTCGAGGGCATTCTGGTTGAAACGCTTCCGACCCATGTGGTCATCAATGTTCATGGCGTGGGCTATCATGTCTTCATCCCTCTCTCAAGTTATGACAGGCTCCCGGCACCCGGCCAACAGATCAAGATATTAACTCACTTGCAGGTCCGCGAAGATGCCCACGTGCTTTTCGGCTTCATGTCGGCCGCTGAGCGCGACCTTTTCAGGCTCCTGGTCAATAACGTCTCCGGGATCGGCCCAAAAACCGCCCTGGACGTCCTCAGCGGCATCACGGTAACCAACTTCAAGGCTGCCGTGGTTAACTCCGATGTGGGACTGCTTTCCAAAACCAAGGGGATCGGGAAAAAAACCGCCGAGCGCATCATCGTTGAGCTCAAGGACAAGCTCGGCGTCGCTGCGGCGTGGGAAGCCGCCAGCGCCGGTCACACGCCAACCCCGCGGGAAGCCCAGATCAACGATGCGCTCCTGGCTCTAATCTCCCTCGGCTACAAGCAAGCCGACGCGCTCAAAGCCATCCGCCAAGCCGCAGACCAGGATCCTGCGACTAAAAACGCCGAAGACTTGGTCCGGGCCGCCCTCAAGCTGCTTCTCTAGCCCAATCTCTTCCCATGATGTCTGCTCTGGAAAAAATCACGGCGCTCCGGGCAGCGTTTCCGGCCAACGGTCTTTTCGCCGACAAAGAATGGCTGCTCTCTCCCGAACCGCTGGCCTTGGAAGCGGCTTTGGTAGAGCAACTCGAACGCCTTGGCCACCGGCTCCATCTCTTCAACCGTGCCTGCAACGAGCTCTATCTCCGCAGTGTTTCAGGCAAACAACCCGCCTGGATCGCCGCTTACCTGGACCGGGGCAAACCGCCCGAACTCATCGAAGCTTCCCGGGACAAGGCGTTCCGGCAAGACTTGCCCCGGGTAATCCGACCCGACCTCGTTCTCACCGACCAAGGGTTCACGATCGCTGAATTGGACACGGTTCCCGGTGGCATCGGGTTAACTGCGTGGCTCAACCAGACCTATAGCGGCCTCGGCGCATCCGTGCTCGGTGGACCCACCGGTATGATCGATAGCTTCCGCACCATTGCCCCGGATGCCCATATCCTGATTTCCAAAGAAGCTTCCGATTACCGCCCCGAGATGGAGTGGATCGCCGAACGCACCGGACAAACCGTTCTCCCGGCCGAGTCCTACCAACTGCCGGTTCCCTCGGCCACCCCTCAGCAGGTGTACCGGTTCTTCGAGCAATTCGACTTGCCGAATATCCCCGGGGCTCCAGCCTTGATCCAAGCCGCACGCCAAGGGGCCATTCACATCACCCCCCCTTTCAAACCGTTTCTCGAAGAGAAAATGTGGTTCGGACTCTTTTGGCTGCGCCCTCTCCGGGAATTCTGGCGACGCGAACTGGGCGAACGCCACTTCTTGGAACTCCAGAAACACATCCCGTATACATGGATTTTGGATCCTGCTCCGATCCCCCACCACGCCGTGTTGCCAGGCCTGGAAATTGCCGATTGGGAAGAGCTTGGCCAATTTAGTCAGAAACAACGGGAGCTGATTCTAAAAATCAGCGGGTTCTCAGACCAAGCATGGGGAAGCCGCAGCGTGGTTCTGGGCTCCGATCAACCCCAAGGCCAATGGCAAGCCGCCGTTGCCCATGCCCTCGCGCAGTTCAAGGAGCATCCATATATCCTCCAACGCTTCCACAAAGGGCGGGTGCTTGAACATCCCTATTGGAGTGCCGTCACCGGGCAGATCGAGCTGATGCAGGCCCGGGTGCGCCTCTGCCCGTACTACTTCATCATCGAAGACCGGGCCGTGCTCAGCGGAGCCCTGGCCACGATCTGCCCCTCCGACAAGAAACTCCTCCACGGAATGAAGGACGCCATCATGGTCCCGGCCTGCGCAAAGGAGCCCGGCCCCCGCCCCT
>JAYVTN010000408.1:0-7119 GCA_043788785.1 Spartobacteria bacterium
GCGATCCGATCCGACGGTTCGGAGTTCATGCTTTAGCCTGCCACCCCTCGCCAAGTCAGCGCCTATGGTGACCACCATGGGCTGCATGGAACCCTGCGCTTCCTGCCGATCATGCGCCCACGCCACCGCTTCCCGCTTCAGAGCCCTTTCGGGTGGCGGGCCACGAACTGGGCCGTCTTGCGGGTATTCGTGTGCCAGCGGGGGCCTTCGCGACCTCCGCCCATATCCGTCGTATCCAAGCGCAAACCGGCCACCATGGCGAATACGTGGCCGTGTCTGGCGTAAACCGTGATCCAACGCCCCACGCCCTGTTCCCCGTAACTGCACATGCCCTTGGAAGGGGTCGGAAATGCCATGCCCGCCGCGTGATGGAGCAGATAGGAGATCGTTCCCGAACAATCGTAGCCGCGGTCTTCAAACGTGGCATGGCCCCCACCCCAGCGATACGGTTTATCCCGCAGGAGGTTGACCGCCCAAATCGCATCTTTAACCGCTTGGGGCGCCTGCGAGGGGGCATGGGCCACTCCGGCCCGCAGCACCGCCACACTCCCCGGCACGATCGGCCCATCCGCAATACCGCTTGCGATCAGGGCAAAAAAAAGGCTCAAAAAAACGGTTGCTCGCATCAGGAGGGGCAAAGGGTCCAGCAGGCGGGATCATCTAAGCCACAAATCGTTTTGGGCAAATGCAAAATCGTTCTCAATTTGGGATGGATTCGCTGGCGTTCATGGAGATTCTCCCACCCGTCCAATGTTCGCTTTTATTCTGCGTCGATCGGTGGGGCTGCTCGTCGTGCTCTGGTGCGTGATCACTATCACGTTCTTCCTGGTGCGTTTGGCACCCGGCGGCCCTTTCTCTCGGGAGCGCAAGATCCCGCCCGCCATCGAGAAGCAACTCCTGGCCCGCTACAAGCTCGATGGCACCCTTTCCCAACAGTATTTTGATTATCTTGGAGACCTGCTCCATGGGGACTTGCGCCTGTCCACCAAGTACCGCGACCGCTCGGTCAATGAGCTCATTGCCGACGGACTCCCCGTTTCCGGCGCCTTGGGACTGATGGCCTTTGCGCTGGCCACCTTTTTCGGGGTCTGGCTGGGGAGTTGGGCCGCCTTGCGCCAGCATTCCCTGATCGATACCGGCTCAATGCTGGGGGCCCTTACCTTGATAAGCGTGCCGACCTTTGTCGTAGGCCCGGTTCTGGTGTTGGTCTTCGCGCTCTGGCTCAAATGGCTTCCAGTGGGTGGTTGGGGCTCTTGGCAGGAACTCCTGCTCCCCTCGGTCACCCTTGCGGGCCCTTACATCGCTTACATCGCCCGCTTGATGCGCTCGAGCATGCTTGAAGTCCTCAGCCAGGATTTTATCCGCACCGCCCGGGCCAAGGGACTCAGCGACGGCATGGTCCTGGCCAAACACGCGCTCAAAGTCGCCATCCTCCCGGTGGTCAGTTTCCTGGGGCCGCTGGCGGCCAATCTCCTGACCGGCTCCATCGTCGTGGAAACCATCTTCAATGTGCCTGGCATGGGCAGCTACTTCGTCCAATCCATCCTCAACCGGGACGTGTTCCTACTCAGTGGTGTGGTTATCGTCTACTGCGCACTTCTGGTGGGCTTGAACCTGATAGTGGACATCGCCTACACGCTCCTCGACCGCCGTATCAAACTCTATGAGTGAGCCTGCCACCCATCCGCCCGGAGTCTGGCAACGGCTCCGCAAAAACCGGGGCGCGGTTGTCGCAATGGTCGTGCTCGCGGCCATCATCCTCTTTGCCGTGCTCGCTCCGGTCTTCTTCCATACCGACGCCCATTCCACATCCACAGGCCAGTTCGTCGCCCCGTCGGCCCAGCACTTCTTTGGCACCGACCTACTCGGCCGCGACCTCTTTTCCCGAGTCATCGAAGGCGCACGCATCTCCCTTCTGGTGGGCGTTTGCGGGGCCCTGGTGAGTTTCCTCATCGGCACCTCTTACGGGCTCATAGCCGGGTATGCCGGCGGCAGACTCGATTCCGTGATGATGCGGGTCGTCGAAGTCCTCTATGCGATCCCGCGTCTGATCATCATCATCATCGCCTCCTTCATCTTCGATCCGTTCATGAAGGCCTGGCTGGCCCCCATCCACTGGAAGCTGGGCTGGGGTGTCCTGACGTCCGAAATCGCTCCTGGCGATCTGGTAGGGTATTCCAAAATCCTGATCCTGATCCTCTCCCTCGGGCTCATTGAATGGCTGACCATGGCCCGGATCGTGCGGGGCCAAGTGCTCTCGCTCAAGAACCAGCAGTTTGTGCTGGCTGCCCGCAGCTTGGGGCAGAGTCATTTCCGGATTATCACCCGCCACCTGCTGCCCAATCTCATCGGCATCGTCGTCGTCTATCTCACACTGACCATTCCCGCAGTGATCCTTGACGAATCCTTCCTCTCCTTCCTGGGCCTTGGCATTCAGGCGCCGCAATCCAGTTGGGGCAGCCTCTTGGCCGATGGTGCCCAAGTCATCAATCCGATCCGGAGCTATTGGTGGCTGCTCTTCTTCCCTGCGGCGATCATGTCGCTCACGCTTTTGGCCCTCAACTTCCTAGGCGACGGCCTCCGCGACGCCTTGGACCCGAGGCAATCCAAAGTATGAAGGTTGAAGGTTGAAGGGGCGCGGTCGGAGGACCCGCGTCCCCTTCATACTTCATACATCAACCTTCATACTTTCTTCTGCCCGGCTTCGGCCAAGAGACGCAGAGCCATGCGCGCCAATACGAAGGTTAATACAAGCGTGAGCACCAGTCCCCCGATCCATCTCACGTACTCATCGATGCGCGGATGGTTTTCCCCATGCAACACACGGATGCCTAGCTGAGCCAGTGTCCCCAGATATGAATATAGAAAGAGTCCCGGCGCCTGCCCCAATGCGACCCACAGCATGCAGGTGCCAAACCGGATCCGGGTTATGCCATACAGATAATTCAAAAGGCTCGAGGGGAACAACGGATGCACTTGGCTTAGGAATATGATTTTCCAGCCCTCCCGTCCGATTGCCTCATCCAGGGCGGCCCATTTGGGGTGTTTGAAGAACCGGCGTTCCAAGCGCTCCCGCCCCAGGCTGCGGCTCAGGGCGAAAGCCACCGCGGCGCCTAGCACGTTTCCAGTCAGATTGACTGCGAATCCCCACCACAACCCGAAGAAAAGGCCGCTCCCGATCGCTATGACGCCAGCAGGCAGGAGCAGGACGTTGCAGCTCCCGTAAAGCAAGGGATAAACCAGAACCGCCCATGAGCCCATCTGGGCCACGCGGCGCTGGGCCGCGAGAACGACCTCCAAGAGGCCCAGTCGGGTGAATCCCCAGTAGAGGACACCGGCAAGCCCCACGAACCCTGCGGCCTGCAACCAGACCAGAAACCTGATCCGGGTTCCCGACCGGTTTTGACAGGGGTTTGGGGATTTACAGGATGTGGGTTCGCTCACGGCACTTCATCTGGTGGGCGCACGGCGCGAAAGAGTAAAGCATCCTTCATCCTAAATCCGGCAGTGAGAGGCGCGGGCCGATCAGCCCCAAAACCCGCCCCCCCACCCCGACCCAACGGGCCGCATCTCCCCTGATAAGGTGGCAGACACTTGGTGGCACTTGGTGGCAGACAGACACTTGGTGGCATCCACCGGCAGTACCGTCCCACTTGCGCCGTCCCACGTCCCCCAACGGGGCCGACAACGATTGAAAGGGGAGAGCATGAACCCAGCCTTTGATTACCAACTACGGGGCCCTGCGGAACGAGCAGGGCCGGAGCCTTTGGTTTCCTGTAGCACCACATGAACCCGGCCCCACAGATCAGCCTGCTGGCCGAGCACGAGATCACCCGCCTGATCACCTTGGTAGCGGCCATTGCCCATCGCATGGATCTCAAGGAGGCCCACAGCCCGGAACTAGCCGAACTGGAAAAGGATATCCACCCAGAGCGGGTCTTGGATGAAATGGAAAAGATGGAAGGAGCGGATCCCTCCTGAAAAGTGGGAAGTGGATAGGCATGTGGGATGGCTCCAGCCATGGGCGGCCGTCAAACCGGCCCACAGCGCCAGCGCTGGGCCCTCGTTCGCGGGCTCCACACCACACGCCCGTGGCGCGATTCCTCGCTTTTCGCGTTGCTCCCAATCGGCCGCCTACCGACAGTGCGCGCCGGCATGATCACTCTTGAGCAAGTTCGCGCGCACCTTTCCACGGTCAAATACCCGGGGTTCTCTCGGGACATCGTCAGTTTCGGGCTGGTCAAAGACATCCAGATCACCGGGATCGACGTCGTCGTCCAACTCTCCTTGACCACCAACGATCCCAAGGTGCCCCAAGCCATCAAGGAGGAGGCCCAGGCAGCCCTCAAGAGCCTCGCGGGGGTCGGCTTGGTCACCATCCGGATCGACATCCACGCTCCTGCCCAGCCGGCCCCCGCGGGGGGGGCCAACGCGGGTGCCGTAGCCATCGACGGCATCAAGCAAATCATCGCCATTGCCAGCGGCAAAGGCGGCGTGGGCAAATCCACAGTGGCGGCAAACCTCGCAATCGCCCTTGAGCAGACGGGAGCCAAGGTGGGCTTGTGCGACTGCGACCTTTATGGCCCCAGCATCGGCCTGATGTTCGGAACCAACGAGCGGCCCATGGCGGACAGCGAGACCAACCGGATCGCCCCCGTCGAACGCTACAATATCAAGCTCATGTCCATGGGCTTTCTAATGGATGACACCTCCCCCGCCATCCTGCGTGGGCCCATGGTGACCAAGTACACCCAACAGTTCCTGCGCTGGGTAGACTGGGGCGATTTGGACTACCTCATCCTGGACCTGCCCCCCGGCACAGGCGACATCCAGCTCACCATCGTACAAACCGTTGCCCTCGCTGGCGCGGTGATCGTCACCACCCCCCAGGAAGTCGCCCTCATCGATGCCCGCAAAGCGGCTTCCATGTTCCAGAAGGTCAACGTCCCTGTCCTCGGCCTCATTGAAAACATGAGCTATTTCCTCTGCCCCAGTGACGGCAAACGCTACGACATCTTTGGCTCCGGCGGCGGCCAACGCGAAGCCCAACGCCTCGAATGCCCTCTCCTAGGGAACATCCCCATAGACATTTCCACCCGCGAATCCGGCGACCGCGGTCTGCCCGTGACGGCTGCCGATACCAGCAACCCGGTTTCCCTCAAATTCACGGCTATCGCGCAGAAATTGCGGGACATCCTCAACGCCTGAGACATTGACGCTTGGCCTAAAAACCCGGATGATCCCACCTGAATGAGCACCAAAACCGACGATAACGGCGACCTCGTCAAAGAATCGCTGCTCTACAAGGAGTTTCTAACCGAACGGGAAGAGATCCTGCGCCATAAGTGGATCGAAAGCGAAAAAGCCGGGTACGACATCGGATTCGAGAAGGCGTTGCTGGACTGGATCGTCAAACACCGGTCATCGTGGCGTTCACAACGACAGAAGCCCCACAGCCCGAGCACCAAGGGAACCGCGGAGTAAAATCCCTAGCGCTGCGGGTCCTTTAACTGCGATCCAGAGAGGTCGCCAAGGACATGCCAAACCCACCCCTAGCCAGTCACCCAAAGCCGCCCCCTGAAGCGGTAGTGATTCTCGATAGCGCCGCCATCGAGCGCACGCTGCGGCGGATCGCCCACGAGATTCTCGAACGCAACCCCGATATCAAGCCTCTGGCCCTGATCGGGATCCCTTCACGCGGCGTTGAGTTGGCCAGGCGCTTGGCCGACCACATCCAGAGCATTGGAAACCGTCGCCCGGATACGGGCATCATCGATGTTTCCATGCACCGGGACGACATTCACACCGGCCGCCGGCTCTGGGCCGTGCAACCCACCCAGCTTCCCGATTCTTTGCAGGATCGCACGCTCGTCCTCGTCGATGACGTGCTTTACTCCGGCCGCACCTGCCGCGCTGCCATGGACGCTATTTCCAGTTTCGGCCGCCCCGCCCGCATCCAGTATGCCGTACTCATCGATCGCGGTCATCGGGAGCTGCCCATCCGCGCGGATTATGTCGGCAAAAACCTGCCCACCCACAACGACCAGCGCGTCTACGTCCGACTCCAGAACGTCGATCCAGGCCCCGATGCCGTCTGGATGGACCGCATTTAGCTCACCCGAACCCCTATCCATGAACGCTCCCTTGCAAACGGTTCCGTGGACCCGGAAGGACCTCGTGAGTATCGCGGCCCTCTCCGCTGCTGAAATTGAGCTCATCCTCGACACTGCGGCCGCCTTCAAGCAAGTCGGCACACGGGACATCAAGAAGGTACCCGCGCTCCGGGGGCAAACCCTGATCAACTTCTTTGTCGAAGCCAGCACCCGCACCCGGACCTCGTTCGAACTCGCTGCTTACCGGCTTAGCGCTGACGTGGTCAATATCAACGCCTCCGGCTCGAGCCTCACCAAAGGGGAAACGTTGAAGGACACCGCCAAGAACCTCGAGGCCCTTCATGCGGATATCATTGTCCTAAGACACAGTTCAGCAGGGGCTTCCCAGTTCCTGGCCGAGCGGCTCGCCGCCAGTATCATCAATGCCGGTGACGGCGCCCACGAACATCCCACGCAGGCGTTGCTCGATACGTTTACCATCCGCGAAAAACTGGGCCGTGTTGCCGGGCTCCACATTGCGATCATTGGCGACGTCCTCTTCAGCCGGGTGGCGCGTTCCAACATTCATGCGCTGCTTAAACTGGGTGCCCGGGTGACCCTGGTGGGCCCAAGCACATTGGTACCCAACATATTCCGCGAGATGGGAGTCGAAGTCAGCCACGACCTGGATGCCGTGCTCCCCGACGTGGATGTGGTCAATCTCCTGCGTATCCAACACGAACGTCAGCGCAAGGAGTACTTCCCCAGCCTGGGCGAGTACACGGCCCTCTTCGGCCTGACCAAGCGCCGGGCCGAGCTCCTAAAGCCGGAAGCCCTCATCATGCATCCGGGCCCGATCAACCGGGGCGTGGAAATCGACAGCGACCTCGCCGACAGTTCCCGCAGCGTGATCCTGGACCAGGTCACCAACGGGTTGGCCGTCCGCATGGCGGTTCTTTATCTGTGTGCCGGCGCCTCCAACGCCCAGCCCCCCCGCCCGCTCCCGCCGCGGCCACAATGAGCCGCA
>JAYVTN010000409.1:0-22787 GCA_043788785.1 Spartobacteria bacterium
CCCTCCTCCAATGGCCAGAACCCGAAAAGCGGGCTGCCGAGGTCGTTGCGTTTGAAACCAAAATCGCCGAGGCGAGCTGGGAGCGTTCCGAGCTGCGGAATCGGGATAAGACATATCACCCGATGTCGCCTGGGGACGTGCTCAAACTGGCACCAGGCTTCGGCTTCAGCGAGATGTTGGAGGCACGCGGGTTGGCAAAGGTAACCCGGGTCATTGTCAGCGATGACACGGCTTTCCCGAAAAAGGCCGCCATTTTTGCGGCAACCTCGCTTGACACATTGAAGGCCTGGATGGCCTTCGGAGCCGCGGATGAAGCCGCCCCGTACCTCTCGAAAGCTTTTGTCGATGCCCACTTCGATTTCCGCTCCAAGACACTCTCCGGCCAACCCCAACCCATGGACCGATGGAAGCGCGGAGTAGCCGCAGCCAACCAGATGCTCGGGGAGGATATTGGAAAAGTATATGTCGCAAACTATTTCCCGGCGGAATCGAAGCGGCAGATGCTCAGCCTAGTGGCGGACATCAAGACCGCTCTGGCCTCGCGCATCGACAAGCTCGATTGGATGGGAGCGGCCACCCGGAAAGCCGCACAGGAGAAGCTTGCCCGATTTACTGTGAAGATCGGGTACCCTGATAAGTTCCGCGATTACACGAGTCTCGAGGTGAAGCCCGACGACCTGTACGGCAATGTGGAGCGGTCAGCTCGGTTCGAATGGAAACGTGTGCTTGATCGATTGGAGCTACCGGTGGACCGGCTCGAATGGTCAATGCCTCCGCAAAAGGTGAATGCCTATTACAACGCTTCGCTCAACGAGATCGTCTTCCCGGCTGCGATCCTGCAACCCCCGTTTTTTGATCCGGAAGCGGATCCGGCCGTCAATTACGGCGGTATCGGCGGGGTCATCGGACACGAAATCAGCCATGGCTTTGATGATCAGGGCCGGAAATCCAACGGTGACGGGGTCCTGGAGGATTGGTGGACTGAGGAGGACGGGAAGAACTTCAACCAGCGCGCGGCCAAACTGGGGGCTCAATATCAGGAGATGGAGATGCTCCCTGGCGAGCATGTGGACGGCAAGCTGACCATGGGTGAGAACATCGGCGATATGGGAGGTCTGAACTTGGCGCTGGAGGCCTATCGGACTTCGCTCGGAGGACAACCAACTCCGGTCATCGACGGGCTTACCGGTGACCAGCGCGTGTTTCTGGGCTGGTCCCAGGTCTGGCGTTCCAAGATCCGCGCTGAAGCGCTCCTCAAGCAGCTCCATTCCGATCCCCATGCTCCGGCGGAAGCCCGGGTCAACGGGGTCGTCCGCAATATCGACGCCTGGTACGAGGCCTTCAACGTGAAGCCCGGCGACCGGCTCTACGTGAAGCCCGAGGACCGCGTGAAGATTTGGTGAAGAAAAAGCTAAAAGCCGAAAGCTAAAAGCTAAAACGCTCACGCTAGCTCAGCGCGGTTTCCTCGCGGCGCGCACAGACCCCAACCCCGGAGGGTTGAAGCAAATTAGCCCCAGGTTCCTAACCTGGGGATCGGCGCGTTTTTCGATACCGCCCCGGAGGCGGCGGGGGAGATCCAGCCGTGTGGTCTCTTGAACCATCGTGAAATGTTCCCGGGCTTTCCGCTTTTAAACTTTTTCTTCCTTCCTACTCGGCCAGCAGTTTGGCCACTTTCCGGGCCAAGTCTTCCCGGCCGTTGGTGTCCACTAACATCCCTTTTTTATCCACCAGCCACATCCGGGGAATGGATTTGATCCCGAATTTCTTGCCGAACTCGTTTTCCCAGCCTTTTCCATCGAAATACTGGGTCCACGTCATCTTCTGATCCTTGGTCACCGATTCAAGTTTGGGCTTGTCCTGATCGAAGGAGATTCCAACGATCTCAAAGCCCTTTGGATGAAGTCCCTCGTAAGTCTTCACGACCTCCGGCACCACTGCCATACAGGGGCCGCACCAGGTCGCCCAGAAATCCACCAGCACGACCTTGCCGCGCAACTTACTAAGATCAAACTCGGTCCCGTCGACCGCGGTAAATTTCAGCTCCAGAGGTTTGAGCTTGAGCTCCTTCTCCACCTTGATCCCGTCGAGTTCGGCCTTGAGCTGCGCATTTCCACCAAATTCCGGATACGCCGCAATATGTTCGAGCGCGAGCTTCTCAAAGTCTTTCGCGGCCCCTCCTGCCTTCTCCTCGGTTCTAGCCGTCATCACCCGGATGTAACTAGCGTTCCCCTTGGCTTCCTTATCCGCGTCGGGTGCACTGAGGACCTTGTCCGCCGCTGCCTTGATGTCGTCCCCGCTCTTGGGTGGCAGCCCCGCGATCGAACGCATCCGGTTGACCCTCAGGTCATGGATAACGAGTTTCCACCGGCGTGGATCCGTGGGGTTGGCCTTGGTGAACGCCGCCGCCTTCTGGTCGAAGTCTTGGAGGTATTCCTTGAAGATGGAGGCTGCTGCTTCCCGGGTCTTGGGCTTCTCTGCGGGGCCCTTGAGGAGTTTCTCCAGTTCGGTCCACGACGCATCAGCGCCCACCGCAGGGCTGGTGGCAGTTGCTGCGGGCTCCGCTCGCAGCTGCGCGACGGGTCCGAGGAGGGTGGCGAAGGTCAGCGGCAACAGCAGTAAACGTTTCATCGTGCCCGCCACGCTCTTCTGATGCTCGGCAAATGACAATACCGGAATAAGGCAGCCTGCAAACACGCCAGGATTTCCGGGAATTACCCGATGCGCGCCTCCTGCAATTACCTCCCGTGGGGGTGACAGGATTTAGTAGACGAACTGGGCGCTCGGCTTTTAGCTTTCGGCCTTTTCTTGAACGGCTTTTAGCTTTTTCTTCACTACCTCGACAATAGCGCGGTCATCGTCGCCTTTGTCGCGCACCAGCTGCAAAAATTCTGGCAGCGTCATGTGATGGCTTCGCAGGAAGGGCCGATCGCCGGCACATCCGTACATGAGGTCGGGATCCATTTCGCCACGAAGCTTGATCCTCGCCTTGGCGATCAGACGGGGGAGCCAACGGATGCCCTCGACCTTGTCGGATTTTGCGGGAAGCGCGCTCATCGGCACTGTTTTGCCGGTCTCTTTGCCCTGCATAACCTCCAGAAAGTATCCCCGCCGGATCGCAGTCACGGCCAAGACCGTCTCACCATCGAGATCATCGTATCGGAGCGAGTCATCGACAAAATCAAACAACTCCTGAGCCGAACAGCCGATAGCTGCCAGGAAAGTCACATCGGCCGACCCGAACATCGTGCGTGCCGACCTGTGTCCGGCCTCCCAGGCCGCAACGGCGCGCTCCCACACAAGGCGAAACTCCTGCTCCCAGTCGTCTTTCATGGCTGTCGAGTCTAGGGGGGAGTGCGGCAACGATGAAGGCTGGCCTGGGCTCAGGCGAGCGCTTCGCGGCAGAACTTGATGGCGCGGGCCAGTTCGGTCATGCGGTCCGAGTCGGCGGGGACCTTGTATTCAAACTCGATGGTCGCCTGCATGTTCCACTTGTTGTCGCGAATCAGCCGCAGCACTTCCGCGATAGGCGTGTCGCCTTCGCCGAATGGCGTGTTCGGGCCGTTGTTAAATTTCCTGTCCTTCAGGTGCACGTGGGTGATCCGCTCGTGATGCTCCTTAAGGAATGGCACCGGAGACGTGTTGTTGCCTGCCACGAAATGGCCCAGATCCACATTCGCGCCGTTGAATTTTGCCAGCGCAAAGGCGGCTTCCCAATCGGCAGGCTTGGTGGTGGCGTGGCCGTGATAGCCGACCATGAATTGATGTTTGTCGGCAAACTGTCCGAGCCGCTTGAGCTCCGCTTCCTGGTGGGAGATTTCCGTCGAAATCGCGCGGGCGCCCAGCGTTTTGGCAAGCGTAAAAGCGTAATCAACCTCTTGGTCCGACATGGCGAAAATCCCGTCCACCTTGACGATCTCGATCAGCACGCCCGCAGTTTCATACTTGGAGCGGAATTCCTTGACCCGATCCATGGAGACGGACTTGCGCCAGTCCCGGAGTTGCGTGCTGGCACCCGCGTCCTTCTTGCCCATCAGGGCCGCAGGCAGCCCGAGAAACGCTTCCACCGGTTGGGTGCGCAATTCCACTCCGCTGATCCCGAGTTGGACGCAGTTCTTGAGGACCTCATCGCCACTCATGGAATTGTTGCCGAAGCTGTAGGGCACGTTGAGGCCGAGCTGAACGCCAGCCACTTTCGAGTTGGGCCGGGTCGGCGCATCTACGGCATTGGCCTGGGTTACTGAAGACAGCCAGGCCGTTGCAGGCAGTGCTGCCAGCGCCATTCTTGCGAACTCACGACGAGTGTGGAGGGACATATGAGAAGGATGGGGATTTAAGGATGACATTGACTGGCAGTTCGGGGAGAGCCGGAGTCGGGCCTCTCCCCTCGCAGCTTGGTAGCACGCCGCGTTCGTGGTGGGCGAGAGGAAATGAGCGAGGACCTGGCGCTGACAGGATTAGCGGGACTTGCAGGGACCTAAGGGACCTAAGGGCTCCATGCCCGGGCGAGCGAGCCTCCCTTGAGTCCCTTGAGTCCCTTGAGTCTTGAGTCTTGAGTCCCTGCGGCAAAACGGCCCAAACTCTCCCCTTCGCGAAGTCGTGCTTCGCGCCAAACAATAGTCTAGGATCCCTCCCCTTACCCATGATTGTCAGCATCTTTAACGACGTTATCGGCCCCGTGATGCGGGGCCCCTCCAGTTCGCACTGTGCCGCGGCATTACGTATCGGTCGACTCGCCCGTGATCTGATGGATGCGGATTTCCAAGAGGTCCTCGTGGAATTCGACCGCGAAGGCTCCTTGCCAACCACCCACGACAGCCAGGGCTCCGACATGGGGTTGTTTGGTGGTTTGATGGGGTGGGGTGCCGCAGACGAGCGCTTGCCGGGTTCACCACAAGCCTTGCGGGACACGGGGGTCGCTATTCGAATCGAGACGGTGGATACCGGGGACGAGCACCCGAACACCTACCGGCTCACACTGGGCAGCCAGCGGGGCGAGCAGCATACGCTCATCGCCATCTCCACGGGCGGCGGCATGATGGAGGTGATCAACTTGGACGGCTTCGCGGTCTCCTTGTTCGGCGATTACCATGAGACGCTATTAACGGTCATCGGCAATGGAGCCGACCTCCAGAAGCGGGTGAGCACATTGCCCGGGGTCGATGAAGTTCTGCTCCACGAGCATTGCGGCAAGCAACTGGTGGAAGTCAAAGCGGCTGAGTTTTTGAGCGAGGAAGTCATCAGTGAACTGCGCAAGCTTTGTCCCATCCTCCAGGTCAAACGGCTCGCACCGGTTTTGCCGATTGCTTCACGCCACGACACGCAGGTGCCTTTTACGACCTGCGCCGAGATGCTCGCGTACGACGCGGGCCGGAACATTCCACTGTGGGAGCTTGCCGTGGAATACGAGATGGCGCGGGGCGCGCTGAGCGCCACCGAAGTGATCGCGAAGATGGTGGAGATCGTGCGGATCCTGCGTCGCTCGATTAAGCAGGGCATTGCTGGCACGCACTACGAGGACCGTGTGCTGGGGCACCAGAGCGGCAAGTTCAACGAGCTCATGGGAGCAGGCCGACTGCTTAATGGCGGCGCGCTCAACCGGGTCGTGCTCTATGTAACAGCGTTGATGGAGGTCAAAAGCTCAATGGGCGTTATTGTCGCGGCCCCGACCGCTGGAGCGTGCGCCACGCTACCTGGTGCTGTGATTGCGGTAGCGGAGGAAATGAAACTGCCCGAGGAAGCCATGGCCAAGGCGCTCCTGGCAAGCGGCCTCATCGGTGTGTTCATTGCCACACGTTGGACGTTTGCCGCAGAGGTAGGTGGGTGTCAGGCCGAAGGCGGTTCGGCTGCGGCCATGGCTGCTGCGGCTCTAGTGACCCTGGCCGGGGGCAGCTTGCCGCAGGCGGTAGCCGCTTCTTCGATGGCTTTCCAGAGCATGCTCGGGTTGATTTGCGATCCGGTCGCAAACCGCGTCGAAGTGCCGTGCCTGGGCAAGAACGTGCTCGCTGCCAGCAATGCCCTTTCCTGTGCGAACATGGCGTTGGCGGATTATGACCCCGTCATTCCGTTTGATGAAGTTATTGAAACGGCGCAGCGCGTAGCCGGCCAGATGCCGCGTGAGCTGCGTTGCACCGCGCTGGGCGGCCTTTCGATCACGGCGACCTCGCTGGCCCTGGAAGCGACATTGGCGACTAAGAAGGCTGCGGCTTGCGGTGCCCCGAGCTGCGGCTGCGGGTAAAAGCATTGCGTGGCAAGATGGAGGCATGAGCCGTGCCATTGCATCGGCACCCCATCATCCTTCATCCATCATCCTTCCTCTCTTGGAATTGCGTCCCTATCAGCGCGAATCCATCGCAGCCGTGCTTGGAGCCCGGCGCGAAGGCGTGCGTCGGATGATCGTGTGCCTGCCCACGGGCGCTGGCAAGACGGTGATCTTCTCTGAACTGGCTCGGGTCGCCCGCCGCCAGGTGTTGGTGCTGGCCCACCGGGAGGAACTCCTGGGGCAAGCGCGCTCCAAATTAGAGGCGGCCTTGGACGGCCAGCATGTCGTGTCCATCGAGCGGGGAGCCGAGCGGGCATCGGCCGATGCCAAAGTCTTGGTTTGCTCCGTGCGCTCGTTGCACGAAGAGCGATTGGCCCGCGTGTTGCGTGGACGGGACGTGGGCCTGATCATCTACGACGAGTGTCATCACGCTGCCGCAGACGACAACCTCCGCGTGCTCCGGCAATTGGGCGCTTTCGACCAGGGCTGGAGCGGCACTCTGCTGGGCTTCACCGCCACGACCTCGCGCGGCGACGGCAAGGGCCTCAACAAGGTGTTCGAGCGCATCGTCTATTCCCGCGATCTCCCCGAGATGATCGATGACGGCTACCTCTCCCCTTTGCGCGGGTTCCGGATCTCGACCTCTGCGGATCTGACACGAATCTCCCCAGGCGCGCTCGATTTTTGCGACGAGGAACTGGCCACCGCCGTGGACATCGAGGAACGCAACGCGTTGGTTGCGCGCTCCATCCAAGAGCTTGCCCGCGACCGCCGCACGATTGCCTTTTGCGTCACGGTCAATCACGCGCGGAACCTATGCTGGGCTCTCAATGCCTTAGGCGTCCGTGCGGGAATCGTGTACGGCGAAATGCCCCCGGCTATCCGGGCTCAAGCCCTAGCGGACTTTCGCAGCGGCCGCACGCAGGTGCTCACCAACGTTGCTGTGCTCACCGAAGGCTTCGACGATCCAGGCGTGTCCTGCATTGCGATGGCGCGTCCCACGCGTTCCGAAGGTCTTTATGCCCAATGTGTCGGACGCGGCACGCGCCTGCATCCGGGCAAGAAGGATTGCCTGATCCTGGATTTCGTGGACCTCTCGACATTGAGCCTGTGCTGCCTGCCCTCTTTGTTCGGGATCCCCCGCGATCTCAATCTAATGGGTGGTGATGTCAGTGAGGCGCGCCGGGCCTGGCAGCAGATCCTCGTCGATCAACCGGGCTTTGAGCTGGAAGCGGGCGCGCTCACACTGCCTGAGATTCAGGATCGTGCGGCCGCCTTCGATCCGCTCACCCTGGAAGTCCACGAGGACGTGCGCGCCATCTCGGGAAATGCGTGGTTCTCGCTGGGGCGCCACGGGCTTGGCCTGCATTTTGAGAGGTTCCCAGGCAAGACCAGTGAAGCGGTCGTGCTCAAGCGACCGGGCCGGGGCAAAGTTTGGGAGGTGCTGATCGACAACAAGCCCATGGCCCGGTTCTCCCAAATTGAAGACGCAGTGGCCGCAGTCGATTATGAATTGGAAAGGCGCGGGCGCGCAACGGCGATGTCGGCGCATGAGAGCGCGTTCTGGCGGCGCGGGGCGCGAGCGCAAGCCCTCCAGCAAGCCCTTTGGCAAAAAGTCGTGAAAGGCTGGTGAAGGGCCCGGGGCACAGGATACGTCGGCCTTTTTCTTTTGTCGTTTGTGTCGCTTCTGTCCTTTTGCTCTCTTTCCCACTGCTTCTTCATGCTATCCAGCCGCCACCCCCAAAATGAAACCAAGGATTCTCCTCGTCTTTTTGCTCGGTCTGCTGGGCAGTTCGCTTGCCGCAGCGCAACCAAGTCCCACCCCCGCCCGACCCAACATCATCGTTATTCTGGCCGATGACATGGGCTTCTCCGATCTGGGCTGCTACGGCTCGGACATTCCGACGCCCAACCTGGACGCTCTCGCCGCAGGCGGTCTGAAGTACAAGAACTTCTACAATACCGCCCGCTGCTGTCCCTCCCGCGCATCCTTGCTCACCGGTCTGTATTCGCATCAGGCGGGTATTGGCCACATGATAGAGAATCAAGGCCAACCCGGTTACCAAGGGCATCTCAACAACCAATGCGTAACGATCGCCGAAGTGCTCAAACCGGCAGGCTATTTCACGGCCATGGTCGGAAAATGGCACGTCGGCCAACAGCAAGGCGTCACGCCATGGTCCCGCGGTTTCGAACGTAATCTCAGTGCACCCGATGGCGGCTTCTATTATCCCCAGTCGCCCAGGGCCAAGCTGTTCCTTAATGGAGAGCCCATCCCGAACGATGATCCCAGGCTGCCGCCCCATTGGTATTCCACCGATTTGTGGACAACCTTCGCCCTGAAGTTCATCGATGAAGCGCACGCAGCGAAGCGGCCGTTTTATTTGCATCTCTGCCACAACGCCCCCCATTTTCCTTTGCAAGCCCCCGCAGAGGAGATCGCCAAATTTCGCGGGAGATACAAGCAAGGCTGGGACAAGCTGCGCGTCTCCCGGCATGAGCGACAGATCGCGCTTGGCCTCATGGATCAGGCCTCGCCGCTTTCGCCCAGGCCTGATGCCGTCTCAGCTTGGGAGCGTTTGACGCCCCAACAGCAGGACCGGTTCGACTATCTCATGGCCGTTTACGCCGCTGCGGTCGCTCATCTCGATCGCGCCATCGGCGCTTTGGTCACGGGACTTAGCCAGCGCGGCGTTTTGGATAATACCGTCATTTTCTTCATGAGCGACAACGGCGGGAATGCCGAGTCGGGGGCAAACGGCCGCGACAAGGGAAATCCAACGACGGCGGCCTCGGATTGGTTCTGCGGCGAGAGTTGGGCTAATCTGGAGAACACCCCGTTCCGCCGCTACAAACATTTCACCATGGAAGGCGGGATCTCCACGCCGCTGATCGTGCACTGGCCCGCAGGGATTGCGGCCAAAGGCGAATGGCGCACCCAGGTTGGCCATCTCATCGATATCATGCCCACCTGTGTGGAACTCGGCGGCGCAACATATCCCAAGGAACGTGACGGCAATCCTATTGTGCCCGTTGAAGGCAAAAGTTTAGTCGGCACGTTCACCAATCAGCCCCTGGCCCGCAGCGCAATCTTCTGGGAACACGAGGGCAACGCCGCTGTGCGCGTCGGCGACCTGAAGCTGGTGCGGAGCGGACGCAACGCCGCATGGGAACTTTACGATCTCTCCCAAGACCGCTCGGAACTGCACGATCTGGCTGCGGCCCAGCAAGCCAAAGTGACGGAGCTCGCAGCGCAATGGGATGCGTGGGCCGTGCGTGCCCACGTGCTCCCGTATCCCGAAACGAAGCGGGCAGCAGGCAAGAAGGCGGCCAAGGCAGACAACCAATAGCCATCCTTCATCCGTCATCCGTCATTCCAATGAAACTTCAAAACCTGATCGTAACCTCCCTGTGTATGCTGGGCTGCTCGCTGGGAGCCGCCGAGACACCCGCCCTCAAGCCCAACATCCTGTTGATCGTCGGTGATGACATGGGCTACGCGGATGTCGGCTTCCACAACTGCAAAGACATTCCCACGCCCAATCTCGACGCGCTCGCCGCCTCGGGTGTGCGTTTCACCAACGGCTACGTTTCCGGCCCATATTGTTCGCCCACGCGCGCCGGAATGCTCACCGGCCGATATCAGGAACGTTTCGGCCACGAGTTCAATCCCTCTGGGAAAAACGGGCTGCCCGTGACGGAAACGACGATTGCCGACCGGCTCAAGGCCGCCGGTTATGCCACGGGCCTCGTGGGCAAATGGCATCTCGGGGCGCAGCCCGAAATGCAGCCGCAGAAGCGCGGTTTCGACGAGTTCTTCGGGTTCCTTGGCGGCTCACACAGCTATTTCAATACAGCCGGCATCCTGCGCGGTTCGGAGCCTGTAAAAGAACTCGACTACACGACCGACGCGTTTGGTCGAGAGGCCGTCAGCTTCATTGAGCTGCATCGCAAACAGCCGTGGTTTCTTTATCTGGCCTTCAACGCCGTCCACACCCCGATGGACGCCACCGATGATCGGCTAGCCAAGTTCACCAACATCGGAAACAAACAACGCCGCACCTACGATGCGATGATGCTCGCCATGGATGAAGCCATCGGTGCCGTGCGCAAGAAACTGGTCTCTTCAGGATTGGAAAAGAACACGCTCGTGTTTTTCATCAGCGACAATGGGGGTCCCACGATGAAGGGCGCGACCGTCAACGGTTCCTCCAACCTGCCGTTGCGTGGAAGCAAGCGCACCACACTCGAAGGCGGCATCCGTGTGCCGTTTGTCCTCTCGTGGATGGGCCGGGTGAAGCCCGGCGTCTATGAGTTGCCGACCATTCAACTTGATCTCACGGCTACCGCGTTGGCGGCCGCTGGCGTGGACATCAAGCCCGAGTGGAAGCTCGACGGCGTCGATCTTCTACCTTTCTTGTCTGGAGCGAAGATCGGCGCGCCTCACGAAGCGCTTTACTGGCGTTTCGGGGAGCAGATGGCGATCCGCCGAGGCGATTTCAAGCTCGTGCGCTATGACGCCCACGTCGACGGACAAGAGGGCCGGGGCACCCCGGTCACGGCCCCCAAACTCTATAACTTGGCCGCAGATATCGGTGAAACCAAGGATCTCGCGTCCGAGATGTCGCAGAAAGTGCAAGAATTGCAGACCCAGTGGGACGCCTGGAATGCCACGCTGATGCGGCCGCTCTGGGGCAATCGTGGCAGCGACAGCGATGGCCCTGAGCCGGGAGCGCCCGGAAAGAACAAGCAGTAGGGAAGCGGATGCCGGCGGGTTTCACTCAAAGTCTCGCAAAGGCGCTACATTTGAAAACCGGATTCAGGAGTGTGGAATCCGTTTCTCAGATGCGGACTACTTTTCGGGCAGCGCTTCCTGTTCGTCCGGGACGAACGTTGGGATCGTTTCGGGCCGGGAAATCGTCGCGGTCGGGGTTAGAACTAGGGGTTTGGACGGTGGGGACCTATGGTCGGCTCAGTCCGATGGCGCGGGACGAAAGCGGGGGCCAAGAGGGGGGAGATATTTTTATCTTTTCAGGCGCCGGATCTGCTCTTAGACAAGGTAAGCCGCCATCAAATCGTGTGATTTACGCGTTCCCGTTTCGTAACCCATCCACTTAAGGAGCCCTATGCCTGTCAACCTGATCCCCATTAACGGCACTTCCGCAAACGACCTCAACCTGCTGGGTACGCCCGGGGATGACACGTTCAATGTAATCCATATCCTCCCGGCCGAAGGCGGCGGTGAAGACAAGATGACCGGAGGCGACGGGGATGACACCTACTACGTCAACTCCCTCAAAGACGTCGTGGTTGAAGCCAAGGCACCGCTGACAGGCCCGAACACTGCCGGGATCGACACGGTCATGGCTTCAATCTCCTATAAATTGGCTCCCAATGTCGAACACTTGGTCTTGACCGGTTCCGGCAACCTCACAGGGATCGGCAACGATTTGGCCAACGAGATCTACGGGAACGCGAAAGACAACGTTCTTAACGGCGGTGCCAATGCCGACACGCTTCATGGCGGCGCGGGTAATGATACCTACATTTTCGACAATCTGGGCGATGTGGCCGACGAAACCGCGGGCGGTCTCGATGCCGGGGGCAATGACACCATCCGAAGCAGTGTCTTTTCCGCAGGATTCTTCAGCAAGGCCAGCCAGCACCAGTACATCGAAAATTTTAGTTACACCGGGAAACTGGCGTGGACATTCGAAGGAGACGCCCAGAACAACCGGATCACAGGCAGCGTTGGCACCGACACGATTTACGGCAATGACGGGAACGACTGGTTGGATGGAGGCAAGGGCGCGGACCTGCTCCATGGAGGCAAGGGGGACGACACGTTCACCATCGACAACAAGGCTGACAGGGTATTCGAGGATCTGACGGGAGCCAATGCCAGCACGCACGACCTGATCCGCGCCTCACTTTCCATCGATCTGAATGCAGCGAAGCTCAAACTGGATAAGACCATCGACTTCAAACTCTATGATGGAGTGGAGGATGTGGTGCTTACGGGCAAAGGGGGGCTGAATGCCTTTGGCCGTGATGGCGAGGACAATCGCCTGACCGGCAACGACGGCAGTAACATCCTTGACGGCAAAGGCGGGAACGACGCGCTTTATGGAGGCCCTGGCAAGGATGTGCTCGTTGCAGGGGCCGGAGACGATTTCCTGGATGGGGGCGAGGGCCTGGATACGATGGTCCTCTCCGGAAGCAAGGACGATTACACGATCCGCCTTAATGTCAGCGGCAGCATGGTTGTACGTGACGACAATCCCGGCGACGGCAATGACGGCAGCGACCGCATTCTCAATATCGAGATGCTCAGGTTTTCTGACGTGAAGATGATGCCCTTGCCCAACCCCATTGTGGACTCTGACGGGGCAACGGCCAATGTGCTCAGGGAGGAAGACCCCACCCAGAACGGGCTGCCGGTCGGCATTGTGGCGCAGGCTCACTTTGTGGGCGATTTGCCGGTCTTCTATTCCCTGGTCAACGACGGCGGCATCTTCGCCATTGATTCCGTAACGGGGGTGGTCACCCTCGAACACGGGGCGCTCCTGGATTTCGAAACCAACCACGGCCAGTACAACCTGATCGTACGGGCCACAGCCGAGAAAGGGCCGGCACTGGAGCGCGAATTTCCAATCACAATTCTTGATGGCTACGATGTGCCGCCTGCGACGCCGATCCTTAACCAGACATTCCTGAACGACACGGGAATGGCCGACGGGATCACCGCGGACACGACGCCGACCCTCAGCGGCACCTCGGTGGAGATCGGTAACCCGATCAAGATCTACGACACCTACAAAGCCAAAACCACGCTGGTTGGGACGACCACGGTCCTCCCAGACGGCACGTGGAGTCTGACTTTGGCCGCGTTGCCGGATGGACAGCATGTCTTCGAGGCCGTTGTTCAGAATGTGCTGGGCACACCAAGCGCGTCCTCGGCGCCGCTGGGAATTACGATCGACACCGTGGCACCTGCGGCCCCGGTCATCGATGGGCTCACGGCAGCCACCGATACGGGCGCATCGAATACTGACAACATCACCAAGACCACAACGCCTACCGTCAGGGGGCAGGCATCCGGGGAAGCAGGCGGCCTGGTCCACCTCTACACTTCGGTGGGAGGCAATCTGACCGAGATCGGCACCGGCGTGGTCGGGGCGCTGGGCAACTGGACGGCGACAGTGACGTCCGCCCTCTCCTCCGGCCTCTACGATATCCAAGCCAAGATCGAGGATGGAGCCGGCCAAGTGGGACCGCTCTCGACCACCTACCAACTGACCATCGATACGGTCGCGCCCAACGCGCCAACGCTGAAACTCTCGGTCGGCAGCGATACCGGCACGTTGGGGGACAATGCCACCAGTGATAACACGCCAACCCTGGTGGGCACCGCCGAAGCCTTTGCCAAGGTCCACCTCTTCAATGATGCCAACGCGGAAATCGGCAGCACGCTGGCGGACGCCTCGGGCAACTGGCTCTTCACGGTCATCACCGACCTGAGCACGGGCATTTATAACTTCACAGCAAAGGCCGAAGACGTGGCCGGCAATCTCAGCGGGGTGTCCTCCACGTTGACCTTGAACATCTACACCCCATTTGCGGATACGCCAACCATCAACCCGACATTCCAGAATGATACCGGTGTGGCAGACGGGGTCACCGCCGACACGACGCCCACCCTCAGCGGCACCTCCACGGAGATTGGCGGCAAGCTCGACATCTACGACACCTTCAATGGGGTCACCACGCTGGTCGGCTCCACTCCCGTGCTCTTCGGCGGCGTCTGGACCCTGACTACGGGCGGGTTACAGGACGGGGTGCATGTGTTTAAGGCCAGCGTTTTGGATTTGCTGGGCAATACCAGCGCGCTCTCCACGGCGTTGACGATCAAGATCGATACGATCACCCCGTTGGCTCCAAGCATTGGGGGACTGACGGCCTTGACCGATACGGGCCTTTCCAGCAGTGACGGCATTACCAACAACACCACTCCGACAGCCAGCGGACAAGCCGCGGGAGAGATGGGTAGTTTTGTCCACCTCTACAAGGTAATCAGCAATGTGCTCACCGAGGTAGGCACCGGGGTCGTGGACGCACAAGGCAACTGGACCGCCCCGATCACCGCCCCATTGACTTCCGGGGTCTACGACCTCAAGGCGAGCATCGAGGATGGCGCCGGCCATGTCGGCCCGGTTTCAGCCGCTTACCAATTGACCATCGATACGGTGGCCCCGGCAGGCGCGCCAACGCTCACGCTCTCTCCGGCCAGCAATACGGGGGTCCAAGGCGACACCACCACTGGCGATACCACCCCGACACTGCGGGGCACCACCGAAGCCTTTGCCAAGGTCCATGTCTTTGACGGGAGCAACGCGGAGATTGGCAGCGCCATTGCCGATGTGATCGGGAGATGGAGCTTCACGGTCGGCAGCCCGCTCGCCGTCGGTGCCCAGAATTTCGCAGCCCGCGCTGAAGACGTCGCCGGCAACCTTGGGCCGATCTCTGTGCCTTTGGCGCTGACCATTAACAACAACCTCAGCCCGGCATCGCCGACGCTGGATCCCACCAGTGAAAGCGGCAGCTCCCTGACTGACGGCATCACCAAGGACAGCACGCCAACCATCAATGTAACGGGCAGCGGAACGCTCCATCTCTTCCAAGATGGCGTCGAGGTTGTCCTGGGCGCGAACACCTATACACCGGGTGCGCCGCTGAGCCAGGGCGAACACCTTTACACCCTGGCCATTGACGGGGTGACGGACGCTTCGGCTGCCTTGATCGTTGACGTGGACACGGTGGCCCCAACGGCCGTCAGCTTGAGCAACCCGAAGTTGGTGGACGAAAATCAGGCCGGCCCGTTTGCGGTCGGTACTCTGGGGTCCACGGACGCCCACGCCGTGGCTTACGCCCTTGGCGGCGCGGATGCGGCTTCCTTCACTTTGGGCATCGACGGCAGGACCGTCCTCTACACAGGCGCGGCGGTCAATTTCGAAATCAAGCCCAGCTTTAGCCTCTCGATCACTGCCACCGATGTGGCCGACAATATAACGGTGCAGGCTTTGAGTGTGAACGTCCGCGACCGCCTGGAGACCATCACAGCCACGCAATCCGCGTTTTTCCTCAGCGAGAACGGCGTGCTGACTCCTTTTGCGACGGTGTCGGCCGATGGGGTTTCCACCTTGTCCCTGGTGGGCAGTACCGCCGACTATTTCACGCTCGCCGGAGGAACCCTCTCTGCCAAAGCGGCCCTCAATTTCGAGGACAGCGGTATCACTGACGCCGACAACGACCTTTCCAATGGGAAACAGCTGGTCGCCCATATCAAAGCCAGCAATGGGATCGATCCGGACCTTTTCCAGGACATGACCCTCACCATCATCGATGTGGTGGAATCAAAAAACGTTTCGGCAGGCGACAGCATTTTGTCCGGTGGGATCGGCAGCGATATACTGACAGGCGGCAACAACAGCGATAGCCTTTACGGCAACGGCGGCAACGATCTGCTCATCGGGCTATCCGGCGGCGATCTCCTCGATGGCGGGCCCGGCAGTGACACTGTTTCTTATGCCACTTCGGGAGCGGTCACGGTCAATCTCGCTTCTGGCGAAGCAACGGGAGGGCATGCGGCCAATGACGGCCTTGTCAGCATCGAAAACCTTATCGGCAGTGCCAATGCAGATACGCTGACTGGCGACATCGGCGATAACGTCCTCGAAGGTGGCCTTGGGAACGACATCCTCGACGGTGGCAGCAACGGAATCTATGGCGACACGGTTTCTTATGCCGGAGCCACTGCCGGAGTCACTGTGAGCTTGGCTCTCTCCACCATCCAAAACACGGTCAACGCTGGAAGCGACACCCTCACCCATTTCGAAAATATTCAAGGCTCGGGGTTCAACGATAATCTCACGGGAAATTCTTCGGACAACATCCTCATTGGCGGTGCCGGGGCCGATGTGCTCAACGGTGGAGCCGGATTGGATACGGCTTCCTACTTCAACGCCCCTGCGGCAGTGATCGCCAACCTGCAAAGCGGTGGAACGGGTGGGGACGGCGCAGGAGATACTTATGTCGGAGTCGAGAACCTGCTCGGCTCCATCTACAACGACACGCTCGTGGGAGACGGGATCGCCAACGTCATCACCGGTGGCGGCGGACACGACATCCTCACCGGGAACGCCGGTAACGACAGCTTCAAATACCAGCTCAACCCGGGCGCCCTGCTTTCGGAAGCCCATTCGGATACAATCCTCGACTTCACGGTGGGCGATAAGATCGATCTCACGGATCTGCATCTCGACAAGGCAGGCACCTTGGGATTCCAGGGCCTGATCGATGGCGGCTACCTGTCGCTCAAAGGCGACAAGGTCTACGCGGATCTCGATGGCGGGGGCGACGGTCTCGTCCTCCTATTCACCCTCAACAACGTCGATGTCACAGCCTTGCACGCCGCGGACTTCGCCTTTTAAGTCCGTCAAACCCCGCGTTTTGGCTTTCGGCTTTTAGGTTTTTCTTCGCCCTCTCCTAAAACGGGTTGCGCGGCCCGGGCAGGTGGACTAGCTTAGTCCACCATGAAGAGGGTGAACATTCACGAGGCCAAAACCCATTTCTCCAAGCTCCTGGATCAGGTCGCTTCCGGCCAACACATCATCATAGCCAAGGCCGGTAATCCCGTCGCCAAGCTGGTTCCCTACGATGGCGCGGAAAAGCCGAGGGTTTTGGGTCTGCTCAAAGGCCAAATTCTGGAGGCAGCCGATTGCTGGGAGCCAGACCAGGAGTTGGAGGCCAGCATCGATCTGCCCTGTGATCTACCTCTGGGGCCCAGTGCTGCTGTGATAACCGCGTTCCAAAACATCCCGGCGGGTTCGCCAAAGCTTCAGAGAGCCAAACCAAGTGCCGGGGCCAGCCGGGGCGCGCGAGTTGCCGAAACCGGCCCGGATGTGGACCCGGAAACGGGCCCTGAGGCACCGTAGACCGATGAATTTCCTTCTCGATTCCCACGTGGTGATCTGGGCCATGAGCGCTCCAGAGCGGCTTAAAGCGGCTACCCGGTGCCTGCTGGAGTCGCCGAGCAACATTCTTTACGTAAGCGCAGCCACGCTGTGGGAACTCGAGTTGAAAGCATCCAAGGGCAAGCTGGTTTTACCACAAAACTTTGCCGACCTTCTTGCCGGGCAGGACTTCACTCCTTTGCCGATCGGCTGGAACCACACGCGTCTGCTCCGCTGGTTGCCCGCGATCCACGCGGATCCTTTTGATCGGCTTCTGCTGGCTCAAGCCCATGCCGAAGGGATGACCTTCGTCACGGCGGACCAAACCTGCCTCCAATATCCCGTCGCGCTGATGTCCGCCTAAGACTGTGGACGCAGTCGCTGTTTAAAAAGATCCGCGGTGAACGCCGGCCCTCAAGGGGAGTATACGGCGGGTTCCATGGATACTTCCTTTGAGCGGTTTGCCGTCGAGCATGGCCTCGGCGCGGTCGGCTTGCACGGGCAGCGCCAGCCGCGCTTGGATGTTGGCAGGCACCGTGATTTGAAAATTGGTGTGGTCACCTTCCTTCTGCCAGGACACCGGCACCGGGCCAAACTCAGTGATGACTTGACCTTCCGCACGGGTGAGGTCTCCCAAGTGCGGCTCGATCACCAGCGTTGCGGCGGCCACGGGTTCGTCCCGGCGTACACCGAGGACGTAATTGCTCAGATGGGCACCAGGGAAGAGTCCGTAGATGTGGGCCGCACTCGAACCGCCGGCATCGAGTGATTCCCAAGAACATTCAGTGGGGGCCGCCACCATCGGCCCCCAGTTGTCGCGCCAGAGCGACAGCACGCGTCGGTCATATTCGGATTTGTCGAGTCCGTAGAGCAAACGCGCCACGTAGTGGTAAATCATCACTGGGCCGCTCTTAAGCTTCCCTTGCTGTTCAATCATTTTGGCGAGCACGCGGGAGCGGCGCTCCAGGGGGACCACTCCGCGGTCGAGCGCGAAGACTGTGGAGTGAAGCGTCGACGGGGTGAGATTGCCCGTGCGCGGTAGAGAAAGCTTCCGTTTTGCCGATTCATTTTCCGCAACGTCCTCGTCGCTAAAATAGCCTGAAAAGTAGCTGCCGGAGGCCTCATCCCAGAGCACGGTGTTGATGGCTGCAGCCAAATCGTCGGCCGCTTTGCCATAAGCGGCTGCGGCGGCAGTCTCGCCGGTCGCCTTGGCGAGGATTGCCGCATCGACGAGCGCGCGCTGCACAAAAACGTTGAGCGTGGTGCCTTCCCCAACCAGGTAACCGACCGGATTGCCCCACACGACCCAGTCCCGGGCGCGCACCAGTCCGCGCGGGGTGCGCCGACTAAGGAAAAACTCCATTTGTGCGGCCACCGCGGGCCAGATCTCGCGCACGAGCGCCGCGTCGCCTGTGGCTTCGTAGTAGCGCCGGATGCCGGCGACCCATTCCGCACAACGGTCTTCCATCTTGGCGTGAATATCGTAGCGGTCCGAACAGGTGTGGGCTTTAACCCAGCCTTCGGGTTGGACGGTAAGGGCCGTGCGGCGGATCATCGCGCCCAGCAGCCGTGGATCACTGAAAACGGATTTTCCGTTGGCACCGGGAGCGGCCATGGCCACGCGGGTCATGTCCCACACCGGAGGATCACAGTCCATCCATTCAACCCGCTCGCGGTCCGCGCAATCGACATAAGCATCCTCGCTGAGCAGTTCCACCGAGCGCGCGCACATGGCCCAGAGCTTATTGAGAAATTCGTCGTTGCACGAAAATGACCCGACACGATCAAAGGGGTAGAGCCGCTCAACGAGCTTCAAACCGGTGATGGTCACCGAACCGGTTTTGATCACGAGGTCGCCGCCGGTCAGTCCGCGCGTGTCCAAAGTAAAGTGGCGCTGTTTGCCGGGGCGCGCCAAGTATTGCACTCCAAAAGGGTTGATGCTCAACTCGGAGTCGCCTTGGGCTTCGAACTCAAATTCGAGATACGCCTGCACCATCCGCTTGGTCTTGAATCCAAGCTTCTGACCGGCTTGCAAAGTAACCGGCAACTTCAAGCCTTCGGACAACTCCACCGGGATTTCGCGTTCCCGCAGCAGCGCAATCGAGCGCCGCTTGAGTGGGCCCCACGAGCGGCTTTCGATGCCCGTGCAGGTTTTCCAGTTTGCGTCTGCATAATTGGGCGCAGTCCAGTCGCCATCCTCCATACGGGTATCGACGAGGACTTCTCCAAAAGCTGGCCAAGAGGCTTGAACCGCACGGAAGCGCGTGGCGTCGCTCCATTTCCAAGTCGGCCCGGTGCGCAGGACTTCTTGCCCGCCCGCTTCGAGCAGCGCCGTCAGGCCCGGCCGGTGGTTCATGAGTTTGCCCCCGGAAAGATTTCCCACCACAAGCACCACCGCACAATTGCGCCCCGCGCGCAGGTGCCTGGCAACTTCCAGTTCGTCATACTCCGGGCCGTTGGGTTGGAACCGCGATGGACCCCGCTCCACATACTCGCCGTTGATCCAAAGCACATATCGCGCGTCGGCAAAAAGCGAGAAGGTGGCCTGCGCCGGTTTTGTCGCAAGCTCGAAGCTTGTGCGGAAAGCGATCGCCACCCCCGGCTTTTGCTGCGGCTCTCCGGTCCAGATCATCGACTTCTGGAGCTTTTTGCCGGTCGCATCGGCCACGATGGTTGGAAACTCGCGTAAAGGCGGTGACGCGTGAAGAGCGGGGCCTGTCATGATTGCTACCGCCATCAGCACAAGAGCAGGAAACTTCATAAGATAGGGTGCGTTACGGATGGGGAGATGGAACCGCCAAATCATTATTTGAACAGGGGAGCCAAAGACAAGGAATTCCAGATGCAGGTTTAAACCGGCACTCGCTTCCTGAAAGGTGCGTGCTTCACGCCCGCCCAAATCCTTCCCGAATGAAACCGATGTCGCGATTGGTCAGGTTCACCTTCGCAAGCAAGGCATCTTCGGGAACGAGCTTGAGGAGCACATCGGATACGCTAACGACGGCACCCGCTTGGCGCGGCATCAATTCGAAGACCACGCCGTCCACGGGAGCGGCAATGTCGTGATACCCCAAGGCGGTGCGGGATTGAGTCAACTGGCTTTCCATCTCGGTAATGCTCTGGCGCAATGTTATCGAACCCCCACTGATCCCTGCGCCCGGATGCGGCCGACACCGACAACCATGCTCTATGCGGGGCGCCGTCTCGAAATAATAGCGCGGAATCCTGCACACCTCCGCCGTGCCAGCCGTGTTTTTGCGGGTAATCCGGTGGGGTCGCAAAGCTCGAAGCCCACGCTGGGCCTCCACCACTGGCTAAGTTCCTAGAACGCCTCCGGCGTGCCTGATCCCAGAGCTCAACTGCCGGATTTAGGCTCATCGGTTCAGCCAGCAAACTTCATCAGCCACTCCAAACGTCGCGGCAGCAACTCACGCAGGCTGTAGCGGTGCAGGACCGTGTCGCGCGCCTTCTTGCGTACGGCGGCAAACCGCGCCCGGTGCTGGAGCGCTTCTGCGATCCGTCCTGCGAGGTCTTCGGGAGAAAAGAAATCCACCAACAGTCCATTGAAGCCGTCCTCGATGACTTCAATGACTGGCGCTGTCCTGGAAGCTACGACCAGACAGCCCACCGACATGGCTTCCATCATCGACCAGGATAGCACAAATGGCCGGGTCAGATACACGTGCGCATCGGACGCTTGCAGGACCTGAAGATATTCGTCGTACGGCAATGGCCCGGTGAAATGCACCCGCTCGGGATCCAGATCGTACTTGGCCAGCATCTGCTTTTTGAAGCTCTGGCCGCGCGGCAACTTGCGCCCGTAACAGACCCGGTCTTCGCCCACGATCACCACGTGCGCGCGGGGCCGCTGCCTAAGGAGAAGATCAACCGCTGCGATGAACTGGGGAAATCCGCGGTACGGCTCCATGCCGCGGCCCACATAGGTCACCACCTCTTCGGCGGCGGACAGATCGAGCCCGATCCTTGGCAGAACCAGCTTGCCAGGACGCGGCTGGAAATAATCGGTATCGATCCCCTCATGGAGTACAGCAATCTTGGACTGGTACTCGGTCGGGAACTGTTGTTTCTGCCAGTAGGTCGGGGAGGTGCCTCCGTCGCAGCTGTAGAGGTCTGTGAGGATGCCGGCGTTCTTCATCCGGATTCGCGCCTCGTCATCAACCGTAAGCGTCTCTTCCGGATCAAAGTCCGAATCCGAACCGTGGGCGCGGTAGAACCACTCGAACTGGCACAGGAAGGTACTTTTAGGAAATGCATCCTTCATGAACAAGGAAGTCCCCCAGCCCGAATGCGCGTACACGATATCAGGAATGAAGCCCTGTTTGCGCAGGTTGACACCCATACGGAAGGCCGCCTGTCCGTGCAGGACTGCCAACTCCAAACTCCGCAGGTAATGATGGGTCTCGGGCCGCGGTTCCCGGGCCAGTTTGTATCCGACTTTTTGAACCCCCGGCAGCTCACCTTCCGGAGCGGTCGTCCCGAAGACGACTTGGTTGCGCGGATCCTCACCCAACTTCGCCGCCAAGTGCCGGAACTGGGACGGAAAGTTGGGGTGCAGGAAAAGGATCCTCATTCAGACAGATTAGGACACGAAGTTGGTTGTATTCGAGTTGATTGCAAAGGGCACTGTGGATTTGACCACCGCGATCAATTCATCGGTGCCCGCTGTCAAGACGCTGTCGCCATTGGTGTCGAAGAAAACCCCGTTCCCTACAAGACCGGCGATTGGGGATGCGCCCACCAGATAATCGCTAGCGGTACCGGCCAACTGCAAGTGGTCGCCCTTGAGCGGATCCGCGGACGCCACGAAGTCGGTGATGTAAGCGTAATCGGTGGCGCCGCCGTCCCCGTAAAGGCGCCCAGATCGTAGTCGACGCTTGAGCGCACTGTGTCCAACCCAGTCCCGGTGCCAGCCGCTTCAACCAAGACATCCTCCATTCCATCGACCAGATATACGTCGTCCCCGAGACCGCCAGCGAGCGTATCGGTGCCTGCGCCGCCATCGAGCGAGTCGCCCTGCAGGTCATTGCCGTCCCCACCGTTGATGAAGTCGTTGCCCGCCTGGCCCAGGATCGTGTCCGCGCCGCCGCGCCCGAAGAGGAAATTATTGCCCGAGTTGCCCGTGAGCTGGTTGTCGAGCGTGTCGCCGATGGCATCGAAATTCGCGCTGCCTTCTAGGATGATGTTCTCGAAATTGATCAGGTTGGCGTTATCGAGAGCGGGCACCTCCTCGATGGCGTTGAGCAGCTTCGTGGTGAAGACCGTGCGCACCGTGTCTGTCCCGGCGCTGACGCCTTCGGAAAACACGTCGGCCATGCTGTCCACCCAGTAGACATCGTTGCCGGCAGCCCCGATCATCGTGTCGTCACCCGTGCCGCCGTCGAGCGTGTCATTGCCCTCAGCGGCCGAGAGTCATCCAACGCTAACTCAATTTCCTGCCGCAGTTGCTTGATCCAGTTGCCGATTGCTTCCATGGGCGCATCGTAGGGATGCCGAGT
>JAYVTN010000410.1:0-3108 GCA_043788785.1 Spartobacteria bacterium
CGAGATCAGGCCGTTGGCCGATCGGGATCGGGCCGTTGGCTGATCGGAATCGGGCCGTTGGCCGATCAGAATCAGGCCGTTGGCCTGTCGCTCCAACGGGGCATCTCTAGCCCCAGCCCGGGGCAACGCCCTGGGATTCGGATTTTCCGCGCGGCCTTTGGAAAAAGTAGTTGCAAACCATACTGCGCTGCTTATGTTCTGCGCCCTTCGTATGGCAAAAACTAGTTGGATCGAAAAAGAAAAACGCAAGGCAGCAACCGTGGCCAAGTACGCCGCAGTGCGCGCCGAACTCAAGGCCAAGGGCGACTATATCGCCCTCTCGCTGCTGCCTCGCAATGCGAGTCCTGTACGCCTGAGCCGCCGCTGCCTCCTGACAGGCCGCAAACGCGCTTTCATTAGCCGCTTCAAGCTGTCGCGTATCGCTTTCCGTGAGCTTGCCTCCAACGGGCTCATCCCCGGGGTGACCAAGTCGAGCTGGTAAATAGCTCCTTATCGTTTTCGAAGCGAGTCGCCGGGATTTTTCCGCGACTCGCTTTGCTTTGTTTTAGATGAGTTCAGCCATCATGTTTATTGCCTCTTCGGAGGCCTTATCAAGAGAATGGGTCGCGGGGGGAAGCATCTTTTTCCAACTGCTGATCATTCTGGTTCTGGTACTGCTAAACGGATTCTTCGTGGCAGCGGAGTTCGCCATCGTCAAGGTACGCGGCAGCCAGTTGGAAGCTTTGGAGGATACAGGGGAGCCGCGGGCCGCGTTTGCCCGACACGTGATCGAGCATCTGGATGCTTATCTGTCGGCAACCCAATTGGGCATCACCCTGGCAAGTCTGGCGTTGGGTTGGGTGGGCGAACCCTTCCTTGCCCATATGATCCAGCCGCTGATGTTCCTCATGGACGTCCAGTCGGAGTCGGTGATCAAAGCGGTCTCGGTCACGCTCGCGTTTTCGCTTATCACTTTCCTGCACATTGTCCTGGGGGAATTGGCACCCAAAAGTTTGGCCATCCGCAAGTCTGTGCAGACCACTCTCTGGGTGGCTCGTCCGCTGGGGCTCTTCTACGCGGTTTTCAAGCCGGCGATCTGGTTCCTTAACGGGTCCGCTATCCTCATCCTCAAGCACGTGCTGCGCATGGAGCCCGTCAGTGAGCATGAGTTAGCTCATAGCGAAGAGGAATTGCGGGTCATTCTTTCCGACAACGCCGAGTCGGAGGAGGTCACCCCGTTAGGAAAGGAGATCCTCATCAACGCCCTCGACTTGCGGCGCCGGGTTGTGCGGGACATCACGACGCCCCGGGGCGAGGTGGTTTTCCTCAATACCGAGGAATCCTTTGAGGAAAATTTGTTGACCGCGCAGGAGTCGCGGCACACACGGTTCCCATTGTGTGAAGGGCATCTGGACAACACCGTGGGCACTGTCCATATCAAGGACCTCCTCACCCTGATGCGGGAGCCCAGCCCTGACCTGCACAAGATCAAGCGCAACATCTTTCCGGTTCCTGAAATGATGCCTCTGGAGAAACTCCTGAGTTTCTTTTTGACCAAGCACACCCATCTGGCGCTGGTGGTCGATGAGTTCGGAGGCACCGTGGGCATCGTCACCATGGATAATGTCCTCGAAGAACTGGTGGGCGATATCCAAGACGAGTTTGACTCCGACAAGCCCGAACTCCAGCGCGTGGGTACCGACGAATTTGTCATCGAGGGCTCCCTTGGGCTTTACGAACTCAACGACATGATCGGGTTGGAACTCGAGAACGCCGACGTGAGCACCGTGGGCGGTTACGTGACCCATCTCATCGGGCACTTGCCAAAACAGGGCGAGCAGACCCGGATCGAAGATTATTTGGTGACAATCACCCAAAGCGACGGACGCCGGGTGGTCCAATTGAATTTCAAAAAGGAGCCTGAGCCCGCCGTCAAATAGGAGTAGGCCGGGTTCCGGGGGTCACAGGCCGGCCGGGGGGCGGGGGAGCGATCCCGGCAAAGTATGTGGCCCCGGCTTGACGCTCGGTACTTCTATCGCCCACCGTGTTGCGCATGAGAACTTTGTCCATCCTCGGGGGAATGCTGGTTTTGATATTGGCCCCTGGATGCGCCAGCACGGTGGCCGGTACGCAGAAAACGCTGCGGGTCACCAGTGACCCTGCTGGCGCGCTCGTGCGCCTAGACGGGGTCACGCGGGCTTTGACGCCGGGAATAGTCCATCCCTCAACCCGCAGCGATCATGTTGTGGAGGTTCTCCGGCCCGGCTACCGCCCCGTCGTCGTCCAGATCCGCCGGGTCCACAGCGCCTGGAACTGGGGCAATGTTGTCTTCGGTCTGGCCCCGGGGATTGCTTTTGATGCAGCTACCGGTGCCATCTACAGTTTCAAGCCCGACCGGATAGACGTGAAGCTGGAACCGCTGCCAGAGAGGACGTCATCTAAATAGGCTTGGGGCGGGGGGGACAGGATTTGCGGGATTTTGGCTGGGATTGGTCCCGGCATCCCATGCCGCAATCCCTGATGCTCATTGATCGCGAACCCACGGAAGCAAAGCCCAGTCGCGGGCCCATATCGGCGGATGGCGAATGTGCGCCCAATCCACCCCTATGCAGCGTTCCCTCAGAACGCACCCGTTTCGAGGTTGCCCTCCGCGGGGCTGGTATGCGTTGCCTGGCTGGGGCGTGAATCACGGCGACATTCCCTCTAATCTTGTCGCAGCAAAAAAACGGGTGGCGCTTATGGGAGCCAGCGGGTAAGATGCGTCGTCCCAGTCAGTCACGTACATTCCCCCGTATGAAACAAATTCACCCTCGGCCCGCGGAATCGGGCTTCTCGCTAATCGAGCTACTGGTAGTTTGCTCAATCATCGCAATCCTCATTGGATTCGTGGTCCCCGCAGCAAGCACCCTGCTCCGTGGCTCCCAACTCACTCAAGGCTCCCAACTTTTTTCCGACCAGATCTCTCTGGCTCGGCAGATGGCTTTGTCCAAGAACCGCTCTATCGAGGTGCGTTTCTACAAGTTCGCAGATCCCGAGGTGGCCGGAGAGACTGTTACCAAGCCCGATAGCGGGAAGTTCAGGGCAGTCCAATCTTTCGAAATCCTAGAGTCTGGAGCGGCTGTGCCGGTG
>JAYVTN010000411.1:0-3815 GCA_043788785.1 Spartobacteria bacterium
GGTCCGACAGGTCCGACAGGTCCGACAGGTCCGACAGGTCCGACAGGTCCGACAGGTCCGACAGGTCCGACAGGTCCGACAGGTCCGACAGGTCGGTGCCGGCCTGCCCTCAGTGTGGCCAACCAATGTGCCGGCGGGTCGCCCGGGTCGGTGGCTTTGCCGGGCAGGCGTTCTGGGGCTGCCCTACCTACCCCAAGTGCACCGGCAAGCGCTGCTAGCGCGCCTGTCCGGCCATCTGCTCATCGCCCTGTTGGCAATTCGCGCTCCTCACTGACATAAAAGCCCGCCCGCAAAGGAGTCAGGGCGCTCCAGTCCGTTCCGTTGAGGATTAGGAGACGTCCCGGACGGGGAGCTCGAGATCTAGATTCTCGAGGGCTGCCCCGGAACATCGCAACTCACAGGCGAGCACCCCAGCAAAGCCGAGAGCCAACCATCGCAGAGTCCAGGGAATGACAGGGGCGTTGGCCATGATTTACTTACACACGCCCGAACGGCGCTTGGCGCCGCTGCTCCTCGCACTGGCCGGATCGGTAAGGCCCGGTCTAGAGCAACATCAACGCGGGCTGTTCGATGAGCTTGCGCAATTCAGAAAGGTATTGGGCGCCCACAGCCCCATCGACCACGCGATGGTCGGCGCTGAGCCCGATTGCCATCCGCTGTCCGACCACGATCTGGTCGTTGGCTCCTACCACGGGCTTTTTCACAATAGCGCCCACGCTCAAAATGATCGCCTGCGGCGGGTTGATAATAGCCGAAAAGCTCTCGATCCCATAGCTCCCAAGATTGGAAACCGTTACGGTGCCGCCTTGGTATTCCTCCGGCTTGAGCTTCTTGTTCCGTGCGCGCGTGGCCAAATCCTTGACGCCTTCGCTGATCGCCCGGATCGACTTGTTCTGCGCATCCCGGATCACCGGTGTCACCAATCCCTCGTCCACGGCCACTGCCACACTGAGGTTCACGCTGCCATACTGGATGATGGCGTCGCCGTCGAAACTCGCGTTAACGGCCGGCACTTTGACCGCAGCGGCCACCACCGCTTTGAGCACGAAATCATTTACCGTGAGTTTGGCGACTCCAGCAGTTTCGGCTTGGGCGTTGACCTCGCTGCGCAGCTTCATGAGTGGCCCGGCGTCCACCTCGATGTTGAGGTAGAAATGGGGGATCGTTGTTTTGCTGGTCAACAGACGCTCGGCGATCACCCGGCGCATCCCGCTCAGCGGTAGCCGTTGGTCCCCTGCCCCCGCAGGCGTTGCTGCCACTGGCGCTGCCGCCGGCTTGCTCCCTGGCGCGGACGCCGCAGCTTTGGTTCCGGCCTTTGCTTTCTCAAGATCTGCGGCCACGATCCGCCCACCGGGACCGGATCCGCTCAGCGAGTGGATATCGAGGCCCTTCTCTTCCGCAATCTTGCGAGCCAACGGCGAAATCTTTACCCGCTCTCCGGCCTGGCGCGGCTCCACTGCTTTGGCCGCGACTTTGGCAGGTGCGCCCTCTTGAGCCCCAGCGGGTGGTTTGGCGGGCGCTTCCTTTTCTCCAGGAACCGAGCCCGCCTTGTGTTCGGTGGTGGGCGCCTTTTCGCCTTTGTCCAAAATCACCGCGATGCGGGTTCCGATCGGAACCTTGGAGCCCACGGCCACCAGAAGTTCGTGGAGGATTCCGTCGTCGAAGACGTCCATTTCCATGGTGGCCTTGTCGGTCTCGATTTCGGCGAGGATATCGCCCGCCTCGACTTTGTCCCCGACGTTTTTGCGCCACTTAGCGACGGTGCCCTCGGTCATGGTGTCGCTGAGCTTCGGCATTTCAATGTAAGTAGCCATGGATAGAAGAAAGAGATGGTCTAACGGATGCCACCGACTAGGGAAACAAAAACCACCCCCAGGTGACTCGGCGCTCATTAACCGCCTGTTGGGCCGGAGGTTGGGGGCAGAACCGGACTTAAAAAAGGCTGAGCACCTTGGCGACGACGTCGGTGGGCCGGGGAAGTTGTTTGGCTTCCAGCTTGGGGCTGTAGATTGCCGGCGCGTCGATGGCACTGATGCGCAACACCGGCGCATCGAGGTCATCAAAGGCTTTCTCCATGAGGATGGAGGAAATCTGCGCATCGACTCCGCAGAAGGGCTTGTTCTCTTCAATAAGCACCGCGCGATGGGTTTTGCGCACGGTCCGCAAGATGGCTTCCTCGTCCAGCGGCCGGATGCTGCGCAGGTCGAGCACTTCCGCGCTGATGTCGTGTTCAGCGGCCAGCAGTTCAGCGGCTTTCAGAGCCGTGAGCACCGCTCGCCCGTGGGCGATCAAACTGACTTGGGTCCCCTCACGCTTGATGTCGGCAACGCCCAGCGGAATGAGGTATTCTTCCTGGGGCACTTCCCATTTCTCCCCGTAAAGGAGGGTGTTCTCCATGAACATGACCGGATCATTGTCGCGGATCGCTGTCTTGAGCAGGCCTTTGGCGTCGTAGGCGGTGGCCGGGCAGACCACTTTCATGCCGGGCAAGTTAGCCAGCATGTTCTCGGGCGTATGGCTGTGGGTGGCTCCCACACTGGTGCCCCCGTTAGCCGGCCCGCGGATCACAATGGGGCAGTTGATCAAGCCTCCACTCATGTACCTCACAAATCCGGCGTTGTTGACAATCTGATCCCACGCGACGGTGGCAAAGCTCCAGAACATGAGCTCCATCACAGGACGCAAACCCAACATGGAGGCGCCCACGCCCATCCCGATAAATGCCGCTTCGCTGATCGGTGTATCGACAACCCGTTTGTCCCCGTACTTTTTCCAAAGTCCTTCGGTCACTTTGTATGCACCGTCATATTCGGCGACTTCCTCGCCCAAGATAACGACGTTCTCGTCGCGTTCGATCTCTTCGGCAAGCGCGTGCCGGAGAGCTTCGCGGTAGGTAATTAGAGCCATGGGTGATGATTGAAAATAAAAGCGGAAAACCTAATCGTTGAAGAAGTGTTTACCAGTGCGGCCCGCAACGGTTTGGCGGTCGACTTCAAAATAAACGTCTTCGGTAATACTAGCGTCACTTGGCCACGGGCTATCCTCGGCGAACTTCACACTCTCGCTGGCTTCGGCCCGGGCCGCAGCGTCGATCTCATCGTATTTCTCCTCGCTGAGGATGCCTTCACTAATCAGCCGCGCTTTCCACAACCGGATCGGGTCGTGGTTCTGCTTGTAGTTCTCGATCTCCTCTTCGCTGCGGTAAACCTTGTGTTTGGCATCGGCCACCGAATGTCCGTAGTACCGGTAGGTGTCAACTTCCAGCACGCTCGGGCGTGACTGCTTCTGGGCCCGTTCCAAGGCGACCTGTGCTTTGGCCCGCACTTCGTACAGGTCCTCGCCGTTGCACGTGTCCCAATCGATTGCGAACCCTTCGGCCCGCTCGGCAAGGCAGCTGCGGAACGCACTGGAGCGCTCCAGGCTGGTTCCCATCGAGTACTGGTTGTTCTCGATGACGTAGATCACCGGCAAATCCCAGAGCGAAGCCAGATTGAGGCACTCGTACCATGAACCTTGGTTGACTGCCCCGTCGCCCAGGAAACAGAAGGCAGCCCCTTTGAGGCCCTTGTATTTAAGTGCGTATGCCAGACCCAATCCCAGTGGCGTCTGCCCCGCGACAATGCCGTGGCCACCCCAGTAATTCTTGTCGGGAGCAAAGAAGTGCATCGAGCCGCCTTTGCCTTTGGAGCAGCCAGTGGCTTTGCCATAGAGCTCTGCCATGCATTCGTTCATGTTCATGCCCACGCCCAAGGCATGTCCGTGGTCCCGGTAGGCAGTGATCACATGGTCGTTGGCGCCCATCAACGAGATGGTGC
>JAYVTN010000412.1:0-4059 GCA_043788785.1 Spartobacteria bacterium
TGTGGTCCTCAATAGCTCGTTCACCTTCCGCGAAGGCAGCGCCCAATCCAACGCCAAACAAACCCCTAAGCTTCCTGATTGGGCTCTCGTTGACCTGCAAACGCCCCCAGACAAGACCGCCCCGGGCCAGATTGTGGATGCCGGCTTCTTCGACGAGCAATGGCAACTCCCCACCAACTGATTCATTCCGAAAAGTTCGCAATCCCCTTTTTGTGGCTTTCGAAAATCGTTTCCCAACCGTCCAGAGAACTCACCTGTGAAGAAATTCCTTTCCGTTCTCATCTGGCTGGGCGTGGCGCTCTTAGGCGGCTCCGCGTATGCAGCCATTGCGTTCAACCAAGGACAGTCCCTGAATTCGGGCTACATCCTGGTTGCAGCGCTTTGCACCTACGCGATCGGTTACCGGTTTTACTCCAAATGGATTGCCGCCCAAGTGCTCACCTTGAACGACCGGCGGGCCACACCGTGCGAAGTCCACGATGATGGCCAGGATTTCGTGAAGACGAACAAGTGGATTGTTTTTGGCCACCATTTTGCAGCGATCTCGGGCCCTGGCCCCTTGGTGGGCCCTGTGTTGGCTGCCCAGTTCGGTTACCTGCCGGGGACGCTTTGGATCCTCATCGGTGTCGTGCTCGGAGGCGCGGTTCAGGATTTTGTGATCCTAGTGTCCTCGATCCGGCGCGACGGCAAGTCCTTGGCCCAGATGTTGCGCGAAGAGCTCACCAGTTCCGCGGGGGTCATTGGGGTGCTGGCCATCATGTCTATTATGATCATCCTACTCGCCGTGCTGGCACTGGTGGTCGTCAACGCGCTGGCGGAAAGTCCCTGGGGAGTTTTCACAGTCGGCGCAACCGTGCCCATCGCCTTGCTCATGGGCGGCTACCTCCGTTGGGTTCGTGTCGGCAAAGTCATGGAAGCCTCCATCATGGGGGTCGTCCTCCTATTGCTGGCGGTTTGGGGTGGGCAATACGTTCACGACTCCTCGTATTGGAACCACGTGTTTACCATGCAGGCCCGTTACTTGGCTTGGACAATCATCGCGTACGCGCTCGCTGCCAGTGTCTTACCGGTTTGGCTGCTGTTGGCGCCGAGGGATTACCTGAGCACGTTCATGAAGCTGGGCACGATTTTCGCCCTCGCTGTGGGTGTCTTCTTTGTCCTCCCGGATCTCAAAATGCCAGCCCTAACCCAGTTCGTCGATGGCAGCGGGCCGGTCGTACCCGGGAAACTATTTCCCTTCTGCTTTATCACGATTGCCTGTGGCGCGATCAGCGGCTTCCACACGCTTATCGCCAGCGGCATTACCCCAAAGATCATTACCAGGGAAAGCTATGCGCGTCCCGTGGGCTACGGCGCCATGTGCTTGGAATCCTTGGTGGCCATCATCGCCATGATCGCTGCATGCACCCTCGACCCCGGCGTCTACCTGAGCATGAACATGAAGGTGGCTGGAGCCGACGCAGCCTCCATCGCCGCCAATACCGTCGCGCAGGTCAACGCGTACGGCCCCGTGTTCCACGTCACTGCGGAGCAGATGAGCAGCCTTGCCAGTATCGTTCACGAAAACACGCTCTTTGGGCGAACAGGCGGCGCCTCAACGCTGGCCGTTGGCATGGCTCAAATCTTCGCCGGCATCTTCGGCTCCGGCATGCTCGGCATCTGGTACCACTTCGCGCTGATGTTCGAAGCCCTGTTCATCCTGACTACGCTGGATGCAGGCACGCGGGTCGGCCGCTATCTGCTCCAAGACGCGCTGGGCCACGTCTGGGAACCTTTGGGGGACACTCGAAGCCTGATTGCGAATGTATTCGCAAGCGGCTTGGTCGTGGCGGCCTGGGGTTATTTCCTTCTCAAGGCCGTTTCCGATCCCGACGGAGGCATCAAAGCGCTCTGGCCGATCTTCGGGATCGCCAACCAACTCCTCTCGGCCGTGGCCCTTTGTCTTGCCACCACGATCGTGCTCAAAATCCAGCTCCGCCGTTTAGAACCCCGCCGCTTGGCATGGGTAGGCGTAACGTTCATTCCCCTCCTCTGGCTGCTCTCGGTCACGGTCACTGCGGGGTTTGTCAAAATCCGGGATCCCAACCCGAAGATCGGCTTCCTGGCAGGAGCCACGGCGACTTCTTTGAAAATCCCGGCGCTTGAGGCCAGTGTCGCGCGAGCAAAAACCGACGGGCAACCGCTGGCCATCGATGCCGCCGAAAAAGCGCTAAAATCGGCCAAGGCCCAGTGCTTCAACTTGCGCTTGGATGCGGTGATTACCGCGATCTTTCTCGGGTTAGTAGGCACAATCCTCGCCATCAGCCTACGCCAGTGGTGGAGGCTGGTGCGCGGAAGCATCCCACCGACGCTGCACGAAACCGACCCAGTGTGGTTGGACGCCAGCACCCAACCGGAGCCGTCAAGACTGGGAGCGCTGGGTGCCCTTGCCTTGGGAGTGGCTCTGCTCAAAGAGGTTTCCGGCGAAGCCGCCATCGACCGTGCCCAGACCCTTGCCTCGGTGTGCGACTGCGCCCAAACGCCCACTCCCAGCCAACGCCGCAACGTCTACCTGAGCACCACCGACCGGCGTTTCACCGGCATCAACCGCTGCTGCTGACCCGCGAACCCGACGGGTTGCCCAGAAACTACCGCGCGCGACCTGATGAGGCCCTCGAAAGCTGCCGTGGGGTGGTGCACAGGTACACCCCGGGGACAAATTCTACGGCGCGAACCCCAAGGGTTTCCAGAAAGTAGCCGGGGCGTGGAGCGCAGCGACACCCCCGGATTGCGATCAAAACCGATGTTCACCCCGTGGCTACGGAGAAGAGCGCACAATATGGATGATAAGCAGAAACGCTCCAATGCAGAGCCCAAGTGCGTTCAGTAAAACAGATGCGACCCTCAGCCACGGCAAGGGTTCGCGTCGGCGCTTTGAAAGCCAGACTAAGCTTAGTCCAACAAGCGCCCCAGAAAGGCCAGTGCCTACGGCACCTCCAATGACTGCGAAGCCTCCAAACTGACCAGGATCGGGTGAATAAATCTCACTGGGAGTAGAGGCGATCTGATTGCTACCGGGCAATCGCAACCGCACCCTTAGCCCCTGAACCTACACCCAGCCTAGATCCCTAGCTCACAACCCTCCCGGCTGTCACGATTCATGTGACCCCTCTAGCCACCGCACCCTCAGCCGCCTTGCCAGACGTCCCCTGACCCCGCACGAAGCCTCTCTCCAGCGCGCCCTGTCAGGAATCGTCGCCTGACCCCAAACCCTGCCGCGCTACGGCAATCACCTGGCGACCCTTAGTGCAGCACAACGTCGTCGTCATTCCAAAAGATGCGATCAGGCCCAGCCGAACGAATACTGAGTTGATCGCTGTCCTTCGCTTCGATTAGCAGCGGAGTTTTCCAAGAGTCGGCCAAAGCCCCAGAAGAATCGGTGAAGCGTTCTTTGTAGTTGTCGAGGAACACCGTGTGTTTCGGGTTCTCGCCGAGTAACGCTTTAGCCATCTTGATGTTGTCGCCTTCGGGATATGCGCCAAACGCCTGTTTGAACTGCGCAAAGGCTGTCGTCACTAACTTAAGATTCACCGCCCCCGGAGGCGCTTGCTCCAATCTTTCCAACCGGATTCCTTGCCGAAGGGCACCGGCAATCTCCTCTTCGGTTGAGCGTGGGTATTTCTTCTTTAATTCAACCAGTCGCTGATCGGGCTGGATTGGCGCTTCGGGTTGAGGAGCAACAACAGGTAGTTGCGTCGAGGCCGCCTCGTGCTGAACCGCTGGCGATGGCGTGGAAGAAGGATGCGATTCCGTTTTGGCCGTCGGATTGTCAACTAAGGTTAGAGCGAACCACAAAACGAAGACTCCAAAAAGCGCGATTCCCGATGCGATGTAAACTTTCTTCATACGAATCAGAACTTAGTGCCCTCTCGGAAGCGGATGATTGTGATCGGCGTGAATCGGTCGACGCTGCCCGCCGCTCCAGGGGCCATTATACCTCCGTCAGTATGTTCTGCACGACCAGCGTGCCCCGTTTCATGGGTCACTATTTGATGCTCCAGATTTCGAGGTGTAGAGGGG
>JAYVTN010000413.1:0-1941 GCA_043788785.1 Spartobacteria bacterium
GCCTTGGTCGGGCGCGTTCAGGCGCTCTATTTTATCCAGATTCCATTCTATGCGCTAACCATACTCTTCGTACGGATGATTTCCTCGTTGCAGGCAAATCACCTGCTCATTGCCGGCACGGTATTGAGTATTTCCCTCAATGTGACTCTGAACTTTGTCCTGATGCCAACCCTAGGTGTGGCTGGCATTGCCCTCGCAACAAGTCTCACCCAGATAGCGCTCTCAGGTTTCACAGGCATGATGCTTTATCGCAAGCTGGGTTCAGTGGGACACCCAAGACCATTATGCGCATATCTCTTGTAATCTATTCCATGTCGGCGGGAGGCGCTGAGCGCACAATGGCGATAATGGCTAATTATTGGGCTCGAGCCGGATGGACAGTTGCGTTGATCACCCTAAACGCTGGAGCTTCCTTTTATGAGCTTGACCCGGCGGTGAGGTATATTCCCCTCGGGCTGCAGAACATCTCCCAAAGCCGGATTGACGGCGTTTGTGGGAATTTCCGCCGGATAATGGGCTTGCGGCGAGCCATCGGCGCTTTGAAGCCCCAAGTTGTGGTCTCAATGTTGGGGGAAACAAACGTGACGACTATTGCGGCCTGCCTGGGACTTGGGATCCCGGTTCTCGTCCAGGAACAAATTGATCCGGCCCAACATCTCATAGGGGCGCACTGGGCGTTTATGAGGCGGCTGCTTTATCCTCTGGCGAGCAGGGTTGTGGTTCTTGGAAAAAGGTCAATGGACTACTTCGCCACTTCCCTCCATGGCCGAACCCGAATTATCCCAAATCCCGCACTGAATGTGGGGACTCGCCGTCAGCCAAGCCGAGAAACAAAGCAAGCCAAGGTATTGGTAGCAATCGGTCGATTAGTTCCCCAGAAAGGGTTTGATGCCCTGCTTAAAGCTTTCTCGAAGGCAGCATCGCTTCATCCTGAATGGCGCCTGATGATTTTGGGGGAGGGGCCGATGCGGCCCACCTTAGAAGCAATGGCTCATGAGCTGGGAATCTGGGGCCGGATTACTATGCCTGGGATTATGAAAGACCCATTCAAGGCACTGTGCGAAAGTGACTTATTTGTAATGTCTTCGCGTTACGAGGGGTTTCCGCTTTCGCTTTGCGAGGCGATGGGATGCGGTCTGCCGGTCGTCAGTTTTGATTGTCCGAGCGGCCCGGGCGAGATTATTCGGGATGGCCACGACGGGATCTTAGTCAGGCCGTGCACGGTGGAGGCGCTCTCGGAAGCGTTGGAACGTTTGATGTCCGATAGTAGCTTGCGCGAATATCTGGCGGAGCGCGCGCCAGAGGTCCTGGAACGTTACAGCGTGCCCAAGATTATGGCGATGTGGGAAGATGTAATCAGGGAAGTAGCTTTCAGTTCCCGCGAATAAAGCGCTGGGCCCGCGGGACCCCGCTTCTGCAAGCAGTGCGGTCGGGGTAAGCTAATCAGAAAACAAGCAGCAATGGAGTGCACTATGGGAGATAAAGAGAGGATAGCCGTGTTGTTCCTAATCCGTTCGTTAGGTCATGGGGGCGCGGAACGGCAGTTGATTGAGTTAGTTCGTCGTATGGACCAGGATCGGTTTCAGATCACGGTTGCCACGTTCTATGGTGGCGGAGCTTTGCGTCATGAACTAGAAGGCGTGGCAGGAGTCCAGCTCTTGTCATTGGAGAAGCGCGGTCGGTGGGACATCCTAGGGTTTCTTTGGCGCCTGACCAGGGCCGTTGCGCACGTCAAACCGGTGATGATGCATGGGTATATGGGAATCGCCAACGAACTCTCTTTGATGCTGGGGGGACTCTTCAACGCCCGCGTAGTCTGGGGATTGCGTGTCTCGGAGATGGATCATAGCCACCAAGGCTGGATCTCCACGTTCAGTTTCCGGGCTGGAGCTTTACTGTCACGGTTTGCCTCCCTGATCATCGCGAACTCACACGCCGGAT
>JAYVTN010000414.1:0-6980 GCA_043788785.1 Spartobacteria bacterium
CCTGTCAGACCTGTCAGACCTGTCAGACCTGTCGGACCCGTCGGACCTGTCGGACCCGTCAGAGTCGGACTTGGCTCTCGACGGGGCGCTCTACACACCAAGCAGCGAACGTTGCCAAGGCAGCAATTTGCCTAAGCCGTCCTCGGCATTGGCAACAATCCGTTCCAAGGTCGCCTTGGGGGCAATGAGCGAGGGATCCAAGTTCAGTTCTGCTGCCACGGAGTCCCGTTTCTGTTTCAAGACACGCACCTGCGCTTCTTCTTCCTTGCTCGCACGCGGACGAACGGTTCGGACGAATACCGGGTAATCGGCAGCCGGCATCGCCAGCGCCCGGTCGACAGCCTCGCTAAAGCGCCGCAGCCGCGAACCTCGCAGATGGTGGAATTCCACAGGCGCACCTTGATCGGCGCGATTGGCGGCGAAGATCAATTGTTCGTTGTGGAGGACATGGAAAGCAGGCCGGTCGGCGGCGCGCGCCTCCTCGTCCCGCCAGCGCCAGAGTTCGCGCAGGATGGCGGCAGTGCGCCCCCGCAACAGACCACTGCCTGGGATGCGCCAAACCTCGTCAAGATCGCGCTCCTTGGAGACCTCGGTCACACGGATGGCGCGCTCACAACATTGCTGGAACCACTCCCAGCGGCCCAGCTCGTTGAGCTCAGCCGTGAAGATATCCGCAAGTTGATGCAAAAAATGGGTGTCCTTGACCGCGTAATCGAGCATCTGCGGTGGTAACGGCCGCGTGGCCCAGTTGGCTTTTTGGGAAGCTTTGGCCAGCTTGAGACCAAAATGCTTTTCAATGAGCGCGGCCAGGGAGAATTCCGTGCGCCCGCTCAGCCGGGCGGCAATCATCGTATCAAAGATACGGGAGGGCCCTGCGTACCCGACGCGCCGCAGCAAACGAAGGTCGTAGTCAGCTCCATGGAAAATGAGTTCCTTGTCCTGCCATGCGGCGAAAAGGGATTCCAAGGAGAACCCCGCCAAGGGATCCACGAGGAAATCGACCCCGGCAACGCTGATCTGGATCGGGCAAAGCTTCTCGAAGTAGCAATGGAGACTGTCGGCTTCTGTGTCGACCGCGATCCGGTTTTGGCCCTCGAACAAGGCCAACGGCCCTGCAAGGGCCTCGATGGTTTCGATCATTCCAACCATCAGCGCAGGCCCGAAAGCAACAGTTCGGCGTTAGACTTGGTGGCTTTGATCGCATGGATGAGCACCTCGGTAGCTTCCACCGGGGGTAACGCAGCCAACTGCTTGCGCAGCACGTTAATTTTGGCGAATTCCTGCGGGTGGTAGAGCAACTCGTCGCGCCGCGTCCCTGAAGCGAGGATGTTGATGGCCGGAAATACCCTCTTGTCAGCCAGTGTGCGATCCAAACGCACTTCCATGTTCCCCGTGCCCTTGTATTCCTCGAAAATCAGGTCGTCCATACGGCTGTTGGTTTCCACCAATGCCGTGGCCAAAACGGTCAGACTGCCACCCTCCTCGGTATTACGGGCTGCACTGAAGAATTTCTTGGGCTTAACCAATGCCTTCGAATCGATCCCGCCCGACATTGTACGGCCTTTGCCTCCCAGCAAATTATTGTAGCCGCGCGACAAACGCGTGATCGAATCCAGAAGGATGACCACATGCCTGTGCAGCTCGACCAGGCGTTTGGCACGGTCCCCCACCATCTCTGCCACATGCGTGTGCCGCTGGGCGTTCTCGTCGAAGGTCGAGCTGTAGATTTCGCAGCCCTCCAGGGAGTTCTTGAAATCGGTGACTTCCTCCGGCCGCTCGTCCACCAGTAGCAGAATGAGGGATGTCTCCGGGGAGTTGGCTAGAATCGCCTTAGCGATTTCTTTGAGCAAGATGGTTTTACCCGTCCGGGGGGGGGCCACAATCAGACCCCGTTGGCCGCGACCCAGCGGAGCGATGAGATCCATGGCCCTGGTGCTCACCGACCGGGTGCTTTCCAGGACCAAACGTTCACAGGGATGCAGCGCCGTGAGCCGATCAAATTCGATGGTCTCCTCCCAGTCCTTGGCCGGAACCCCCTCGATGGCGATCACCTCATCCAAGGTGAGGAACTTTTCCCGGTCCCGCGGCAACCGGAGCCGGCCGGTGAGCCGATTCCCGTTGCGAAGGAAGAACGTGCGCTCCACCTGGGCCGGAACGTAGACATCCTGCGGCAGCGAGCGGAAATTGAATCGTGGCCACCTTAGAAACCCTGTCCCTTGGGGAGCCAATTCCAAAATCCCGTCAGCAAAGATCTTGGTGCCCCGGTTGCCGTATGTTTTGAGCAACTCGAACACAATCTGATGGCGGGTCTTGTCGGGATTGACCCGCAAACCCACCGCCTCCGCTCGCTCGAGCAGGCCGTTGAGGTGCTCTGCGTTGAGTTCCTCCACCCAGATCTCCTCAGGCACGGTCGCAGCCGTTGCCCCCGGGGGTTCAGGATCAAATTCTTGGGTCGTTGAAGGCGCGTCATCCATAACGTTTAATTAACCAACGGGCCAGCAGGGCCACTTGCGCTTCAAGGGCCTCAACTGTGGAGTCATTCCAAATAAGGTGGTCAGCTTTGTTAATTTTTTCTCCCGTTTCGAGCTGTGCACCTAAGATTTTCCCCGACATCTCCCCAGTGAGGCCACGCTCTGTTAGCAGCCGCCTCCGCTGGGTCTCCGTCGGGCAGGCCACAACAACTATGGAGCCGAAGTATTCTTCGGCTCCAGTCTCGAACAGAAGCGGGATGTCCACAATCAGCCATCCACCCTGATCTTTTGCAACCTGCGCCTGCTCAATCCATCGGGCGCGAACCACGGGATGCACAATGCCCTCGAGCCCACCCCTTTTGGCCGGATCCGAAAACACTTGCTCGCGCAACCTTGCCCGGTCTTGGGCAGGATCGCAACCGAAAATGCCCGGCCCGAAAGTCTCCTGGATTCGCGCGCGAACGAGCGGATCGGAGGCTAGCAACTCACGGACCAATGCATCGGCATCGAAGAGGCCGCTTCCCGGCAACCGCGCCACCAGCGCCCGGGCACATGAGGATTTGCCAGAGGCAATCCCGCCAGTGATCCCTACGGCCGGCATTGCCCCGGTTACTTCGACATCAACGGAAGCAGCTCAGGCTGAGGTATCTCCGGAAGGGCAAGGGTTTCCACAACCTCCTCGGTCTCCTCGTCCAGATGCACCGGTTCCCCCGCTGGGCTGATCAACCGGGCGAACACGAAAATCACCAGACTGCGCTTGAGGTGCTGATCCACACTGGAGCGGAACAACCGGCCCAAGAGCGGGATATCGCCGAGCAAGGGTACCTTGTCTTCGACTTTCTGGACATCTTCGCGCATCAACCCGCCGAGTACCACGGTCGAACCGTCAAAGATACTAACGCTGGTCTGCACCTTGCGGGTGCTGAAGATGGGTTGGTTGATAACGTTAGGCGTCAAAACATTGACGACGCTAATCCCCAAGAGGTTAGTCGAGGTGGTCTGGATCGGGCTGCCGTAATTGATGAAGCCTTCGAATTCCACAACCTGCGGCACCAGATTGAGGTCGATGGTGTAGCCATCGGGGCCAATGATCGGCTCCACTTCCAACGTCACACCGGTATTGCGGACGTCGAAGTTGGTCGGCGTTGTCGGCGTAACAGGGAAACTGCTCTGGGGAATGTTGATGTTCACCCCGGTACCGCCGCCGCCGTTACCTTGGCCCTGGTTGCCGAAGTTCTGCGGGATCTGGGGGGGATCGAATTCCGTTGGATAACGGAACTCACGAATGACCTCAATAACCGCCTTTACTCCACTCTTGGTGGTCACCCGGGGGGCAGAAAGCAGATCCACGCCCTTTTTCTGGTTGAGCGCTCGGATGACGACCTGGAATTGCGGGTCGGTGAACACTCCCGAGAGCGCAAAAATCGCCGGCGCCAGTTTGGTGGCCCCTGCCCCGCCAAAGAGAAGCGCATCGATCGCCGTAGCCGTGATCGCAGTCGATCCACTCCGGTTACCGCCGGTGATGGGGGAAGATCCCACCGGGATATTCCCTGGGGCGACAAAGGGGAAGTCCCCCGCAGCCGTGGCGGCCTGGGTTCCGGCAGTTCCACCGCCGGCAAATACCCCGCCCTTGCCGACATTGAATTGTCCAAGGAGCCAATCGAAGCTCAGTTCCTTGAGGTTGTTCTGGGTAATCTCAACAAACTTGGACTCGATCTCCACCTGGGCGGCAATCTTGTCGCCGTTGCTGGATTCGACCAATTGATCGATGGTCTCGATTTGCTCCTGGGTATTCTTAACCAGCAAGCGACTCGTGGAAGCGCTGTAGTTGGCAAAGGAGCCTGGGGGGAAAGTGATTCCTCTTTCGGCCAAAAATTCCTTGGCATCCAAACGGCCTACGATCCCGGTCCCCCCATGAGTGGCGTCGGGGGGAGGTCCTCCAGCGAGGCCACCCGCGACCGGGTCCAAAGGCTTGTTGCCGATAAATCCAGGACGCACCTTGTATTCCTTGAGGATGAGCACGTCGGTGTTTTGGGTCATCGGTACGATGGACACCGCAAAGGGCTCAATTTTGTATTTAAGGTTGGCCAAGGAAGTCACATACGTGAGGGCTGCCAACAAAGGGATATTGCTTAGCGAGACCGTGATGCGGGCGTCGCTGGGATTGATCGCCGCTCCGACTCCCGCGCCCGGATCCACCACGGGTGCCGCACCCGCAACGGGTCCGGGGATCCCAGGAATCCCCGGGATTCCGGCGGCCGCCGCATCCGGCCCTGCCGCAACGGCCAGGTTGGGTCCCGATTCCAGCTTCAAAACGATGTTGACTCCCCGCCGGGCTGGATCGGTCTCCTGGATGTCCAGGTCGATGCTCTTCTTTTTGAGGAATTCCACCGCTTCGCGGATTGTGGCTTCCTTGAACTCCAGACGCGGAATGACGATCCGGTTGAGCTTGGCTTGGATACGGGCAGTTCCAGCCGTATCATTGCTCTCCTGAATGATGGTGCCCGACTTCTCCAAGCCAAACCGGCGCACGGGATTGCCCCAAGCGTCGTTAAGCTTCCACATCGCCCGTGAACGCGTTTCGTTGTAGGCGCTGTTGGCATAATTGTCCCGGGCCAAGTTGATCTTCTCTTCCATCTTGCGCGCGGCGATGTTGTACCGGTCAAAATTGAGGACCTGCTCGCAACGTTTGAATGCGAGGTCATACCGGCCCGTCTGGTAGTAGCCATCGGCTTCCACCATAAGCTTTTTCACTTCTTCCACGGTCCCGCGGAATCCCGGCGTGATCGTTTTGTTATAATAGCCCGGGGTTTCCAAACGTGCCATCAGGACGACCGCAGGTTTGCAATGCGGGTCGTAACGCTCGTCAAGGATGAGCTTGAGAATGGTTTGAGCATCGTTGTAGCGACCCTCGGTGATCCGTTGTTCAGCCAAACGGACGCCGGCCTCCTCCATGCCTTTGAGCGCACGACTGGAAAGCGCCGAAGACTTCGGCGCGAGGGGGATGTTATCGTAAGCCAGCTTGAACTGGGCAAAGGCCGTCTCGTAATCCTTGTCCTTGTAGGCTACCTCGGCGGCCAGAAGAGCTTGCCGGCCAATCCGGTCAGCCCGGTCAAAGCGACGAGCGGCTTCCCGCTCCGCGGTTGTCTCCACGGTGGTGGTCTGCACCGTGGTGGTCTGGACCGAGGAAGGAACCTCTCCGGCCTGCACTAGGGTCAGCGCCGGATTCAAAGTAAGAACGCCCAACAACGAGGCGATGGTAGTGGCAAGTGGGGGTCTAATCATGGGAGTGCTCAGCAGTAGAATTTGAAAGGTCGGGTTCTTGGGGGGGAGACACAGCGAGCTTTATGCTGCTGCACCAGGTACTTGCAAAAGGGCGGTTATGGGCGGTTATGGGCGGCTACGGGCGGCTGCTACTTGGCCTGCGGATAGATTGAATACTTCTCGCCCGAAGGGAGGGCTATTAGGGCTTCCCTCTCTTTGATGTCAATGAGTTTGTACTTCTCTTGGATCTTCGGCGGCAGCACGAACTCCTGGAGCTTCTTGACCTTGATATCTTGAGCCGGTTGCGGGAATTTATAGCTGAAGAGCGCGTAGGAATCCGGCGAATCAACGACCTTGCCTAATATCAGAGTCACGTGTTCCTGGGTCTCCGTGTTCAGGAGTGACAATTCGGAGACGTCATTTTCAACGCCAGTATTGGGATTCATCTGCGCCTTATAGGTGAATTTCTCGATCTTGAATTTCGTGTTCCGTACCATCTGGCCCGCTTCGAGGAACTCGGTGGATTGCTTGAGATCTAGGGTATTGATTTGGAAGGTCATCAAGCTGCTTGGCTTGGCACGATCGCCATCGTAGGCATCAAAGCGGAACCGGAAGGGGACCTTGATGTACTGTTTGAGGTAGAGCTTGGAATAGGAGGGGGGATGCGAGTTGGGATCCGTGGGGTCGGTGGAATCCGATCCCGCACCCTCGGCCGTGCGGTGGAGCCCCAAATACTCGTCCAGATTGGAATACCCATCTTTGTCGGGATCCTCCTGCAACACATTGGGGGCGAGCAGGTTCAGGTTGTGCTTCATCAACCACTTATCGGGCACGGGCGGGTGCATCGCATTCTCACCCCCTGGACGCCTGGGCTTTTTGGTTGTGGCGTCGATCAGATGCGCATGGGCCACGAACAAGGAAAGTTCAGGATTGTAGGCCCAAGTCACCGGCGCTTTCACCTTCACGAGCGCTTCGTCCACCGGCCCCTTTTCGATGGGCGGCAGTTTGCCCCCCTGGGCTGGCGGTGTGGTTTGCAGGTTGCCAAAGGATTGCGGGAATTCGAGCGCTGCCAGGGCTGCGAATATGGCGCTTACGAGCAAGAGCAAGGCCAAAACCACTAGCGCAAACTGGTCGTAGTTTTTCTTAATCCAGTCCATAGGCCTTATTTGGCGATCCAATCGGCGAATTCGATGATATCCACGTTGAGGGTGACCTCGAGTTTTTCCTCGCCCACAATGTACTTCA
>JAYVTN010000415.1:0-7267 GCA_043788785.1 Spartobacteria bacterium
AAGGTGCGCCCCTCTTTGGCCATGGCTACTCCCCGCATCCTTTCTGGAATTAAACCCACGGGTAAACCCCACATCGGAAACTATTTCGGGATGATGCGCCCAGCCATCGAATGGCAGGATCGCGGGGAAGCTTACTACTTCATTGCGGATTATCACGCGCTCACGACCGTGCGCGACCCCAAAGCCCTGCGCGATCACTCCCGGAGTGTCGCCTTGGATTTCCTCGCCTGCGGACTGGACCCGGCCAAGGCCGTCCTCTTCCTCCAGAGTGACGTGCCAGAGGTTACCGAGCTCTCCTGGATTCTCAGCTGCGTAACTCCGATGCCCATGCTCGAGAACTGCCACGCTTACAAAGATCACGTCGCGCGCGAACAAGTCCCTTCACATGGGCTTTTCGCCTACCCGGTGCTTATGGCTGCAGACATCCTCATCTACGACAGCAACGTGGTGCCGGTCGGTCGCGACCAGAAGCAGCACGTGGAAGTCACCCGCGACTTGGCCCGCAAGATGAACTCCTTCTATGGCGAGCTCTTGGTGGTCCCAGAGGCCAGTATCCTGCCCAACGTGGAGACCATCCCCGGTTTGGATGGACGCAAGATGAGCAAGAGCTACGGCAACACCATCGAGCTTTTTCCCGAGGAAAAGGCCCTCCGCAAAACCATCATGGGCATTGTCACCGATTCGACCCCCGTTGAAGCCCCCAAAGATCCGGCCAATTCCGCCATTGTGAGCCTATACCGGCATTTTGCCTCCGCGACCGATGTCGCCCGGATGGAAGCCGATTTCCGCCAGGGTGGAATGGGCTACGGGGAGTTCAAGAAACGGCTTTTTGAGGCGATCTGGCAGCACTTCGCCCCAATGCGGGCCCGTCGGGAGGAGTTGGCAGCGGATCCCTCCATTGTCGATGGCGTACTCAAGGAAGGCGCGCAAAAGGCGCGCGACCTGGCCCGCGCCACCATGAAACGGGTGCGCGGAGCCGTAGGCCTGGGCAGTTGCCTGTAGTGGCATGGGCGTGGGCCAGCTCTGGAGAGACTCGCAAGGGCCGCAAACGGGGGACAAACGGCCCAAAGGAACGCAGATTTCTTCAGTGCTTTTCGCCCGTTTCGCCCGTTTCGTCCTTTTGGCCCCTTTTTGGTGCCGCGCTTAATGCTCCAAGGTCCGGCGCGCCCTGCCAACGGGCCTTGCTCGCTTGATGGCGGACGTATTCGCGCGCCCATACTTCGGCCGCTACCCCATCCAATGCCCCGCCCATCCCGATGCAGGGCGAACCCAACCCGAGTCGATAATCCTGGGTGGCTTCATCCAAAAAACCCGGTTTTCCACCCACAACAGGCTCCGCGCGGACACTGACTTGCCCGGTGAGCCTGTCCAGGCTCCGTAACCAGCCTGTTGGCAGCCAGTTTTGATGGAGCTCCAAAAACCCCGCTGAAGAGAGCAAGGCAAACCGGCCACCGCCTGCCATGTGCACCAGATTGTTACGGCAATCCACGTGCTCGTCGTTGGTTGCGGTTCGCACCAAAACCGTCGCGTCGTGGCGCTGGGAAATCACCGTATTGTTGATGAAATGGAGGACGCCTTTGCGGTACCAATCGGTTTTCCCACTATCGCCTCCGTAGTGGACGATCTGGTTGTTCCCCGCTCCGTTCGGTTCAATCAGGACATTGCCGCACACCCACGTTTCCCGGTAACGCGGGTCGGCCCGGAGGAAGGCGCTGTCCTCCGCATCGACCAGATCAAGCTGCCGATTGCCTCCTTCAATCCAGTTCGCGCTCACCACCAAACCCGCCGAACGGTCCTTCAAATTATTGCCGAGGCAACCGGCCCTCAACGGGCCAAAGCGATTGAGCCGGTAGGTCATGCCTGCGGATGCTGTGTACGTGTTGTGCTCGTAGATGCTGCCCTCCATCCCTTTCCCATAGATGTAGCAGCCCTCGACGGTTACCTCTTTGGATGCTGCGCTTACGCCCACACCGAGCGCGCAATCGTGCAAGATACTCACCGACGGCGTTCTGGGCAAGGCCGCCTCTGACCACCTCGCTCCAAATGTCAAAATCTTTTCCTATCTTGCGGGTTGCGTCAGGGCGATTCCTGCCTACGATGCGTCGGCACCCAAAGGCCTCCTACGAGTTGGCCCGGGTATGTGGGTAAGCGTTTCAGCATCAAATCGAATATGATGAACCAGAATTCAGGGGAGCGAATGGGATCCGAGCCGATTGCGTCTGAGAAAGTGGTCATTGACCGGAAAATGTTCTTCCTCGACCTCAAGGAAAACCAACGTGGCCGTTTCCTCAAAATTACCGAGGACGTTGGTGGGCGCCGGGATACGGTTATGCTGCCGGCTGCAGCTTTCCGGGATTTCCTAGAGGCCCTTCAACGGCTCGTGGAGTTCGAAGGCAAACTGTAGTGTCTGCAGCGGTGTCGGCTACTTCCGGCACCCAGCCAAGGGGTAGGCCTGCCCCGGGACCCAGCTGCCGACGAGACCGGCACGCGGGTACCGCGCTGACGGCACCCCGAGGTGGCTTCAATGGGGCAACGCATACCAGCGCTATACCCAGGGTCGCACCCCATAGGCGCTACTAACTTGGGGGCGGGTCGCATGCTAAAGCCTGAACTCCGAACGGTCCCAGTACCCGTCCCTTTGTGGAGACCTGCCCCCCGGACCGAGTACCCGTCCCGTGCCCCGACGGGCCGCGCAGCCGATGGGACGCCGACTCTTACTGCAACTCGGCAAAGAACAGACGACCCGCACTGGTTTGGTGGGCGCTGCCGATGGTGACCAGGACCGTGCTCCCCAGGCGCGCCCGGGCATGATTAACCACGATCATCGTTCCATCGGCCAGATAGCCAACGGCCTGGTGGGATTCCCGACCTTCCTTGACCAGATTGATCTCAAGCTGCTGTCCCGCAGCCAAAATCGGTCTTAACGCGTGGGTAAGGTCGTTGAGGTTCAAAACCGAGACGCCCTGAAGTTGCGCAATCGCACAGAGCCCGGTGTCATTGCTCAGCAAGCGGACCCGAAGCACCCTTGCGAGCTTGATCAAGCGCGAATCAACCGGCTCCGCGTCCGAGCTGTCGGTTTCATGGATGGTGACGTTTAGGTGGGGCAGACGCTTCATTTCCTGCAACCGCTCCAAAGCTACCCGGCCGCGTTCGCGTTTGAGGGGGTCTGCCGAATCCGATAAGCGTTGGAGTTCGTCGAGAACAAAACGCGGCACGATGAAGGAACTGCTCAGGAACTCGGTGGCACACACCGCAGGGAGGCGTCCATCGATTATGACATTGGAATCCACCAGCAACGGGCGGTCCTGGATGCCGGTTTCCCGGAACCGGACATAAGGAATGATCAGGGCGAATTCGTCCCGGTTACTGCGGATGGCCAGCATCATGCCGAAATAGGCACACGTCGCATAGGCCACGAGTCCGCAGAGCCATTGGACATCCTCGGAGGCCGGGCGCAGGAAATTGGAAGCCAACAGAAGACGGGCGAAAACGAACCCCAAGAACAAGCCCACGGTCGCCGAAGAGAACACCCGTAAGGTGATCCCCTTGAGCATTCGGTCCACGAGAACGATCAACAGGCCGAAAGCCGTCCCCACGGCAGCGCCCAAGGGAGCCGAGCCAAAGGCTTGCCCGCCGATCATGAGACCCACGCAGCCTGCGAACGTCACAAAGAGGGCCCGCAGAAGATTGATCGTCAGGTTGGGGGTCATGGGTTATATTTGGGCAAGCAAACAGTATGGAGATTGGGCAGCATCCCGTGGCTACCGGGCCCGCAACGGCTTGGCCGCTTGCTCCTTGACTGTCACCGGCAGGGGCCGGTCTCTGTAAAAAAGCGGCCCCGAGCGCTTGAGGTTGGAAAGGAAGAGCTTCAGGTTTTCCCCGGTGCTCTTGTCGGAAATCAAGGTCCCCAGCGCCCCCTCTCCTTGAGTGGCTTTTTTGACCAGCAGCCGGGCCGCATCGACGGTTTGGGTGGCCCCTTCAGCCGTTTTACGGACATCACCAATGGCCAGACGCAGGTCGCCCGCGGCCGCATTGGCCGTCTTCATGGTCTCCTTGGCGCTGTCGACCGCGGCTTGGGCTTGGAGGAAAATCGGATCGAGCTTCTTGGAACTCTCGCTGAACCGTTCAGAGGTCGCCTTGAGGCTCGAAAGCGTCTCACTGATGCTCTTGAGGTTGTCCTCGTGAAGCACTTTTTGGTTGATTGAAGCCGTCATCTTCTTGATTTCCTCAAGCTCGGCAATGAGCTGGTCCATAACCACGGCCCCCTTGGCCGTCAGGTCGTCCAAACCCGACGCCCTCGAGCCTAGGATGAGCTCATTGGGCTGGGCCACCTCGTTGGGATCGAAATCGGGCATGGGCACCACATCCACGAAACGATCACCCATCAGCCCAGAACTGCCGACCAGGAATGAGGATTTGCGCGGGATCTTGGTATCCTCGCGGATGTGGAGAGGCACCCGGACGGCATAAGAGCGGCCCACCAACTTGGGAGCGGCAGCCACAAAGCCAATGCGTGCACCCGCGAGCAGCACGTCGGAATCCTTGGCCAGTCCGCTGGCATTGGGGAACTCCACAGTGACTTCATAGTACTTGTTAAAGCTCTGCCCGACCCGTCCGAAAATGACCACCATCGCGGCGATGAAGCAGAACCCGATGAGCAAGAAAAGCCCGACAAAAAACTCCACGTGTTTGCGTTCAGTAGCCATGGCGGGGAATTGCGGGAGTCAGTCTGTGTCTCCGGAACGGCCTTCCATGAAGTCGCAGAGGATGGGGTCCTCGGAAGCGCGTAGTTGCTCGGCGGTCCCCCAGAAATAGATCTTCCCCTCATGGAGAAAGGCGATCTGGTCGGCCGTATGGAACGCGGTTTTCATGTCGTGGGTGACCACCACCGAAGTCACCTTCAAGCGCTTTTGCAAGCGGCGAATGAGATGGTTGATGGAGTCGCTGGCGATCGGATCGAGCCCGGTGGTCGGCTCGTCAAAGAGGATGCACTCGGGACGGCCCACGATGGTGCGGGCAAGCCCAACCCGTTTGCGCATGCCGCCGCTAAGGTTTTCGGGCATCTTCTTCTGTTCCCCACTGAGGTCGACCATCTCCAAGGCTTCAGCTACCCGCTCCTCGATGAGCTTGGAATCCCGGATCCCCGATTCGCGCAGCGGGAAGGCGATATTATCGCCCACATTCATCGAGTCAAAAAGCGCCCCGCTCTGGAAGAGGATGCCGACCTTTTTGCGGATGGCCCCCAGCTTGCGCTCGGGAAGGCACGTGATGTCCTCCCCGTCGATGAGGACCTGGCCAGCATTGGGCTGAAGTAAACCCACAAAATGTTTGAGCAGAACGCTTTTGCCCCCGCCTGAACGCCCCAAAATGACGCACGTCTGGCCACGGATAATCTCCAGATTGATTCCCTTGAGGACCTTCTGTGTACCAAGCGTTTTCTCCAGTTGACGGATAGCAATCACGGTAGGAGGGCCCGGTTAGACCCCTGCCGGGTAAACAATGTTCAGTGCAAAAGAGAGAAAGAAGTTCACCACCAGGATCGCCAGCGAGCCAATGACCACCGCCTCGGTCGGAGCGCGCCCCACCCCCACAGCCCCTTCCTTGGCCTTCAACCCCTGGTGGCACGCGATGAACACCACTAAAAGCGCGAACACAAACCCTTTGGTGAGCGCCATCTTCACGTCCCGGGCCCCGGTGAATTTGACCATGGTGTTGTAGTAATAGGCTTCGGAAATCCCCAACACACGTGTCCCGACCATGTACCCGGCGAAGATGCCCAGGCCGCAACATTCAGCCACCAGCAGCGGCATTGAAATCATCAAGGCCAAAGCCCGGGGCACAACCAGATAATCGATGGGATGGACCCCCAAAGCCCTGAGGGCATCGATTTGCTCGGTCACCTTCATGGTGCCGATTTCTGCCGCGATGGCCGCACCCACCCGCCCGGCCACCATCAGGCCGGTCAGGACCGGCCCCAGTTCCCGGAACATTGATACCGCCACTACTGCGCCCACGGCCGAATCCATGCCGATCCGGTGGAATTGGAAAAAAGTCTGCGCCGCGAACACGGCCCCGGTAAATCCCCCGGTGACCACGACCACCAGCTGCGAGCGGAACCCGACCTCAAGCACCTGACGTAGAAAAAGTTTCCAGCGAACAGGAGCGACGACCGTGGAAACGCATGTCTCCCAGAACAGGTCTGCCAATTCCCCCAGATATCCAATGAACGATAGCGCTATCCGCCCGAAAAAGCTAAACATGGGGTCGCTAAACCTTACCCGGCCGACCGCCCGGGAGCACTCAAACCAGCAAACGCGCGTTTCTGTGGGCCGAATCCAGGGAGGGATGAACGGCCCCGACTACCTGCGGGGCAAGCCCCAGCTTCTTAAACACGCTCTGGAGTTCAGTCACATGGATTGATGCCTCCTCCAATTCCAGGTAAACAATGTCGTGGTTGCTATCGACCTTGTACCGCAATCCGGGCACCGCCTCAAACTCGAGGTCCAAGGCGAGGATTTTGTCCAAATTCCGAACACCCGCGGCGTAAATCTCGAGTTCGATCATAAGGGGTGTAGCGTTACGCCCGACCGTAGGACTGGGCCCCGGCCTTTAGCAATCCGATTTATTCCTGGTGAGCCGAAGGTGGGCGAACCGGGTGGCCCATTCCGCGGGCAATCGCATGGGTTTACCCTGGGGCATTTGGATTACCGCAAGCATTTGGCGGCTTTGGACGATTAGGGCATCATCGGCGGGCCGGCGGATCTCAAAGGCACACCAGAACCGGCTCCGATCCAGACTCTCGAGCCGACCGTCAACCACCAAGCGGTCGCCCAGGCCTGCCGGGCGCTTGTAGTCGATCTCCGTGCGCACGACCACCGGGTAGACCCGGCTTTGGGACATCTCGACCAGTCCCATTCCCAACTGCTCAGCCAGAAGCGTGCGTGCCACCTCGATAAAGCGCAAGTATGCCAGGTTATGGACCACGGCCGCACAATCGGTATCGAAGAACATGACTTGAACTTCCGTTTGGATGGTGGGTGTCTGTGGGTGAGTCACGGGCCCACTATGGAACGGCCCCCGTGTGGGTTCAACCCTGGGCTCTCCCGGGCTGGTCACACGGATACGAGGCTCACCGGCCACAAGCCAACGCCGTAACCCGCCGCCCCCCCGGATAGCCCCCCCGGATAGCCCCCCCGGATAGCCCCCCCGGATAGCCCCCCCGGATAGCCCCCCCCGGATAGCCCCCCCGGATAGCCCCCCCGGATAG
>JAYVTN010000416.1:0-4399 GCA_043788785.1 Spartobacteria bacterium
CACGCTGTCCCCATTTGCCTCTGTACGGCGGTTGGGACGGCTCTCGCCATGTTTATGTTTTGGAGGACTCCTCGGGTTTACCAGGCTATCGCTGTCATCCAGGTCGAGCAGCAGGAACCCAACGTCATGAAGATTGAGGCAGTCAAGAACGAGGATCTCAAGACGGTGGAAATATTTAAGACTTTTGAGCAGACCGTTGTAAGCCCGGCCGTGCTTTCCCATGTGCTCGAGGATCCCCAACTCAAAGCGGATCCGGGTTTCCTGCCCGAGGCGGGAATGAGACCAAGCCAAGCGAGCCTGTACGAAGCGCTATCCCGGCACGTCGTGGCCCGTATCCGGCGAGGTACCCGGCTCATCGATGTGTCCGTCGAACACACGCATCCAGCGATCGCAAAGCGGATTGCTGACCTCGTAATCGAGGGCTTCGTCCAATGGAATTACGCAACTCGCAGGGAAGTGGGAAAGATCGCCAATCAATACCTGGTGAGGGAGGCCGAGAGGCTCAAAGGACGCCTGTTGGCATCTGAACGCGCTTTACAGGATTATAAGCAGGTCAATGAATCAGTGTCCTTGGAGGATCGACAGACTATCACCAACGAAAAGCTTAAGAGCTTAAACTTGAGGGTCACTGAGGCCAAAGCAGAACGCTTGAAGTTTGAATCCGAGCGCGCCCAACTGGCCAACATCACGGGGGCCGAAAGTGCGGATCTGCTGGCCATTTATGAGCTGGCAAACGCACCCGGAATCGTTGAGTTACGCCGAAGTATCAATGAGAGGGAAACAGTACTGACTGCCTTGGCGCAGCGATACAAGCCGGAGCACCCCAAATACGCTGAAGCCAAGCGTGAATTGGAAAAGGTTCAAGCGGTCCTATCCAGCACCTTGCGTAAGACCGCTGAGGGATTGGAGTCCCGTTATGCGGCGGCTCAACTCAATGAGTTCAAACTCGAGGGTGCGCTACGGGAACAAGAAAAAATCGCGTTGGATCTTGGCTCGGTGCTTATCCCCTATTCTGGATTGTTACGGGACCTGGAATCGGATCGGACCATTTACCAGAGCGTTTTGACGCGCCTAAAAGAGACCGACCTCACCAAAGACATTGGTCAGGACGCGGTCCGTCTTGTGGCGGCGGCAATGCTGCCGGAGCGTCCCGTGCGTCCAAATAAGAAGAGGATGCTTGTCCTTGGACTCGCGGGTGGATTGCTGGCGGGAGTGGGAATCGGGGTGGCTCGGCAGATTTTGGATAACTCGTTCAAGTCGGCGGATGAGGTGGAGTTGGGGTTGGGTATTCCGCTACTAGCCTCCATTCCGATGGGAAAACTTTTCAACGGAGAGCATGGCTGGCTGCCGGTTATCAGTCAGCCTGCGTCCGACATTGCCGAGGCCTTCCGCGGGTTGCGAACGTCCCTCCTTTTAGGTGATGACGCTCAATCGCGTAAGGTCTTCCTTCTGACCAGCGCGTTGCCAGGAGAAGGGAAAAGCTTCTGCGCGATCAATTGTGCAGTGGCCTTTTCCCAGCAGGGGCTCAAGACCTTGATTGTCGATGCGGACTTACGAAGGCCGAGTCTGGAAAAGCTGCTGATCGGCGGCGAACCAAAGTCTGGGTTAGCAGAAATTTTGGCAAGTTCCGCGGATACACCTAGCTGCATAAGGCCATCGGGAATCGAAGGTTTATGGGTCCTAGGGGCCGGGAAAAACCGCTCGAGACCTGCGGAGTTGCTTGCTGGAGAGGGCTTCGGAGCGGTGGTTCAGTATGCGAAGGCGCGTTTTGAGAGGGTAATCATCAATAGTGCTCCAATCGAGGTGGTCAGCGACAGCTTGCTTGTCGCACGTCATGTCCAAACTATCTGCTTGGTAGTGGGCGTGGGAAAAGTGTCCTATGACGAAGTCCAGCGGGCATTGGAACGACTCCGGGCACTCGGGTTGGATGTTGGGGGAGTCATCGTTAACCGGGTGCCGCAAACGGGTAACCGGCCCGGCGGGTACGGCGCGGCTGGCTATAATGGTATGGTCAGTGTGGCCCGACCCTCCAATATCATGCGCCTGCCAACGCTTGTACAAGGCACGCGCGGGCCCAAAAGGGGAGACCAAAGCGATTGGGAATCCTAGGACTATGGATGACGTGGATCCCGGTCGGTGGTATGTGGGCTTATCTAGGTTCGCGCTCACAGCCGTAGTATTTGGAGTGTTTGTCGGGATAATGCCCTTCCTGATTACTGTCTCCCCGTTGCTGCTATCCACGGTTTACATGATCGTGTTCGGCGGAGGTGCTCTGCTCGTAGCTACGGATTGGCGCGAGACCCGACATTTAAGGAGTATCAGCGCCTATTTGGCCTGGCTCCTGATCTATTGCTATCTAGGGACATTGGCCGCTTCAGAGGGAGTCCCTATGGCCGAAGTTGCCAAGCTCTACATTAAGCACTTGGTGGTGCTAATGGCTTTTTGCCTGGCCCTTACAAGTTCCTGCGATCTCTCCAGGCTCGCGTCCTTTGTCCAATTAGCAGTCCTGGTGAATTTGGCCATCGCCATTTGGGAGGTATACGTTCCCGAGTTGAATGCGACTTTGGCATTCATGGCTGATCCGGAAGCGAATGCTTTCAGCCTCACCCGGCCTGCAGGTCTGTGGCGGAATCCGGACGAGGCCGCTACGGCCTACATCTTTGGTTTCTTCATGGCTCGCTGGGCGAGTATGCCCTTGAAGTGGATAGGTCGAGTTGGGGCGCTTGCGGGCATTTTGTTCAGTGCCTCAAGGACCGGAGTTTATGTGTTAGCCCTCTGCGGCGCTATTGCCGGAATACTAGCCTGGCGGGAATCCGGATTCCGGGCCAAGGGGTTGGTTCAATGTTGCATGCTTGGTCTAGTGGCTTTTCTGGCTGTTCTGGCATGGATCGAGTTTGGGACCCGTTCGGGATCTCTTCTAGACGAGGGCGGGAGAATGACCCGAATCCTCGATGTGAGCGAAAAAGGAGACCGTGGCGTGCTGGATCCGACCCGGGGTGAAATCGCTCGCTCAGCCATAAAGCAAGCATTGGAAGGGCCGTGGTATGGAAACGGGATCTTTTCATTTCAAGTGGAGCCACATCTCCCTGCCGTTGTGGAAACGGGGGCGCATAACGTGTACCTGACTGTTTGGGGCGAATCGGGTTACGTCGGAATCGGTGCTTACTTATGTATCTTATGGGTGGGGTTAAAACGGGCCTGGCGTTCACCCGCAGGCGATCGGCGAACGATGCTTATGATGTGGGTAAGCTATTTGGTTATCGGTCTCACTTGGCACAATGAATTCACAGCATTCTCCGGTATGCTATATATCGGAATCCTCTGGCATATTCCGTCAGTTCTCTCCGGACATCCAGAAAACGGGGGTAATGGGTTGTCCTGATGAGTGCCGTAAAACAGGTGCGGAACTTTGTCTCGGCTAGCCTCAACCGGCGTATCTTCGGGGCTGCCGCGACAGTTGCTTCGATGACTTTGGCCGTCAAGTTTGCAGCAATGGCAAAGGAAGTATTGGTGGCTGCCTCGTTTGGGACTGGAGACCAACTCGACGCGTTCCTTATCGGCTTTATGGTGCCCGGTTACGTCGTGTCGGTGATAGCAGGCTCCTTCAGCGCGGCACTTATCCCCGTTCAGGTCCAGGTGCGTGAGGCCGAGGGGCATGAGGCTGCGCATCGTTTATTCGCTGGCTCCGCCCGTCTAGGTCTGGGCTTATTGATGGTGGCAACGCTCGTTCTGGCCAAGTACGGCCCCTCTGTAGTCCCGTTGCTCTGTGTGGGATTTTCTCCCGAAAAGGTGCAGCTAGCCGTGCGTTCCTTTTATCTGTGCTTGCCGACTGTGGCCATCGGCGGGTTAGTGACAATCTGGGAATCGGGCCTGAATGCCCGCGAGCGGTTTGGATTGGCGGCATTGGCCCCCGTGATGGTTCCTGTGGCGACCGTTGCGCTCCTAGTGTCCTATCGGCGCCAGTATGGTGCAGACACATTAGCTTGGGGCTTAGTCATAGGTGGTTTACTGCATCTCGCAGTTCTTGGCGTAGCGCTTGCCCGACAAGGAATGAGTTTGGCGTCTAAATGGTATGGATTTGACCCGTGGACCCGGTCCGTGGTACGTCAGTATATCTCGTTGGTGTTGAGCGCGGCTCTGATCTGCAGTAACATCCTCATCGATCAGGTCATGGCTAGTCGGTTGCCGCCTGGGAGCGTGGCTGCCTTGAGCTTTGGCGGCAAATTAGTAGCCGTGGTATTAACAGTAGGAACCATGGCCTTGGGAACTGCCGTCCTTCCATTCTTTGCCAAAGCTGTATCATCTAAGGATTGGGACGGCTTACGGCACACCCTGAACACATACATCAAGTTAATACTGTTTGTTACTATTCCAGTGACGGCGATTGGGATATTGGCTT
>JAYVTN010000417.1:0-10136 GCA_043788785.1 Spartobacteria bacterium
CGGCTGCTCTCCCGGTTCTCGTCTCGGGATGACTTGGACTTTCACCTGTTGATTTCATGTATGTACACTCGCACTAGCATGGGCTTCCAGCCCATGGGCGCCCAAACCCTCGTGCAGGCCGCCGGGTTGCTCCACCTCTGGTGTCCATGGGCTAGAAGCCCATGCCACATACGCACACCCATGCCACTCGCCGTGTCACGCTACTGGCGGCCGACACGCTTGATCTGCACGTCCAGCCGATAGGTCACACGCACCAGTAGATCTCCACGGCCTCCACGGGGTTTGGGCAGGCCTTCACCCCGGATCCGTATCACTTCACCCCGCCCAACCCCTTTGGGAATCGCCACTCGCAATGGGGCTCCGGTTGCCCCCGCTAGCGTCTCCGATCCCCCCTGCTCGGCCGTTCGGGCGCTGATCCGCAGCTCACACTTCAGATCCGGCCCCCGCACTTTGAAGCGAAAACCGGGGAGCGCCCGCACCCGCACGACAATATAGCCACCTTCGAAAGGGGCCGTTCGAGGCAGGCGAAAGCGGGTGCCTGGCGCGGTTTCTGGGGGAACGATCAAGGCATACTGCTCGGGTCCCTGGGGATTAGAGGGATCATTGACTCGGACCTCCAATGAAACTCCGCGCAGGAAATCTTCGATCCGCAGAGAAACGTCCTGGGCAAAGTTCCGCTCCAAGCGGACAGAGCGTCCCGGCTTGGAGTCCTGGTCCCGTAACTCCAGCTCGCGGTCGTAAGCGCGGCGTCGCACAGGATCACTGAGCGTCTCGTGGGCCGCATTGAGTTCCTGCGAGCGGGCGTGGGCCTCGGGCGCCTCTGGGTTTAGATCCGGATGATGCCGTTTGGCCAGCAGCCGGTAAGCCGCCCGGATTTGGGCGAGGGTGGCTCGGCGGTCGAGGCCGAGAGTGGCATAGTGGTCGATGGGGTCAGGGTCCAAGGCGCGAGTTTAAACCTCATAGTTTGCTCGCCGCCAGTTCCAGAATCCCCTCTTTTCGCCACCCCGTCCCGCCCCCATTACCCCCCGCTCCGGTTGGTTTGTCTGCCAAAGGCCCGAGATTTCCCTCTCCGCATGGCCAGGCTCCAATCCGCGCTCTTCCGAGACTCGATCCATGCCAAGCTGGGTGCCTTCGGAGCGGGCTTGGTTCTCTTGGTCGCACTTGCCCTCAGTATTGTGGCCTACTTCGTTTGCCGGGGAATTGTGCGCAAAGAGATCGATACCCGTTTGCGGGTGATCGTGAGCTCCAAACAGAACCTACTTCTGCGCCATATCTCGCACCAACGCGATCGGATGGCGCTCATTGCCAGCCAACCCCGGCTGCGCGAGGTTCTCGATCAGTTCCAGCGTGGTGAAATCCCCTCCGAGAGGTTCCAGAGAGAAACCCGTCAAATCCTCAGAGGGGCCGCCCATAGCGTTCAAGGGTTCCGCGCCCTCGGCCTCGTAGACCTCCAAGGTAGGACCCTCAGCGCCTCTGAGGATTCAGGCCTGGAACATCGCTTTGCGGACGAACCCGGAATCCGGGAACGGCGCTGGAACTTTGGACTCCCGCGACGCTCAGGGCACGGGTTCGAGTCGGTGCTCACATTTCCCGTGATTAACGAACAGGACGTTCCTGAGGCAATGCTGGTGGCAATCTTCGATCTGGATCCCGCTTCACACGAGCTCTCCGATGGGCATGGCCTGGGGCAAACCGGCGAGGTTCTAGTAGCCGCGCCAGTTGCAGGCCAAATCCGTCTGATCTTCCCGACCCGATTCAATCCCTCTTTGACGGGCGCGCCTGGTTGGAGATCGCCCGCTTTGGAGGGCGCCAGCTCCGGACAACGCGGCTCCTTGCGGATGCTCGATTACCGGGGCCACGCCGTCCTCGCGGCTTACTGTCCGCTGGGGTATTCGGACTGGGGAGTGGAAGCCAAAATCGACGTAGACGAGGTTTACACCCCCTTGGGCAACCTGCGCCACTCGATGATCGCATTGGCCTTGGCAGCGCTGACGATTGGGATCTGCACCTCCTACTGGCTGGCGCGGCGCTTCACCCGTCCCATCCAGGAAATGGCTGCCACTGCCGGGGCGGTCGCTGCCGGAGATCGTAAAGCCCGGGTGCCGGTCCGCTCCAAAGATGAACTCGGGCAATTGGCTCGAGCTTTCAATGCGATGGCATCCGAGTTGGCCACCTCCTGCGAGTCGCTCGAGGAACGCGTGCGCCATCGGACCCGGGAATTGGCCGATTCCAACCGGGAATTGGAGCGCTTTGCCTATGTCGCCTCTCACGACTTGCAGGAGCCTTTGCGCATGGTCACCAGCTACACCCAGCTCCTGCGCCATCGCTCCAGCGAGAAGCTGGGCTCCGACGAACGCGCTTACATCAACTTTGCCAATGACGGCGCCAAACGGATGCGCGAACTCATCGAAGATCTGCTGCGCTACTCGCGTTTGGGGATGGCAAAACGCACCTTACTGCCCTGCGATCTCGAGGAGATCGTTTCCACGGCGCTCAAGAACCTGGAGGTCGCAATCTCGGAGAAAACCGCCAGCGTCACCCACAATAAGCTGCCTGTTGTCCAAGGGGATCCCACCCAACTGGTCCAACTCTTCCAAAACCTGGTGGGTAACGCCCTCAAGTTTACCCCGAGGGATCCGCGGATCCATATCAGCGCCCACCGCGAAAATGAAGAGTGGCAAATCGCCATTCAAGACAACGGGATCGGGATCGATCCCAATTTCTTTGAGAAGATCTTTGACCTCTTCCAGCGATTGCATACGCGGGCCGAGTACCCGGGTACAGGCATCGGACTGGCCATCTGTAAGCGCATTGTGGAGACCCATGGAGGCCGGATCTGGCTGGAATCAACTCCTGCGGGCGGCTCCACCTTCTACTTCACGCTGCCATTATAAAACGTGAAGTATGAAGGTTGATGTATGAAGGATGATGGGGCGATACGAGGGAATGTCTGGAGGTTGAAGGGGCGCTAGGAGGTGAAGGGGCAATATGAGGTTGAAGGGGCACCCGACAGCGCCCCGCACCCCTTCATAATTTAACCTTCATACATTCCCCAAACCGCCCCTTCATCCTTCATACTTCAACCTTCACACTTCGCCAATCAATGGCCGCCCCTTCACCCTTCACCCTTCACCCTTCACCCTTCACCCTTCACCCTTCACCCTTCACCCTTCCCCAAATGATAGCTACCGGCTTTTCCACATCCGGATGCAAGCTCTGGTGAACCGGACAGGTCAGGGCGGCCCGTTCCAGCGCCTCACGCTGGGGATGATCGGCAGGCAGCGGCACCCGGATTTCGGTGCTCAAACGCGCAATCCGTCGGACGGGCGCACTAGCCATCTCTTTGGCCACTGAGACTTGGGTGCCGCGCAGGTCGATCCCATGGCGTTGGGCAAAGATCCCCATGACCGTGAGCATGCAGGTGCCCAATGCGGTCGCAACCAAGTCCGTGGGCGAGAAAGACTGGCCTTTGCCGTGATTGTCGAGCGGCGCGTCCGTCAAGATCTGGGTCTGGGACGGGCCATGAGTGGCTGAACAGCGCAACTCGCCCTGATACTCGATACTGATGTGAACCATCTCTCAATGCCTAGCTGTTGTTGCAGTTAAGGGATAGTATGAAGGTTGAAGTATGAAGGCGTGATACGAGGTGATGTATGAAGTATGAGGTATGAGGGTTGACCGCCCCTTCATCCTTCATCCTTCATCCTTCATACTTCAACCTTCGCCAAACAATGGCGCCCCTTCATCCTTCATACTTCATAATTCATACTTCAACCTTCAACCTTCACACTTCGCCAAACAATGGCGCCCCTTCATAATTCAACCTTCATCCTTCATACATTCCCCAACCCAGCCTTCATACTTCACCCAACAATAGCCTTGCTTTAAATCACTCGAGTTGGATATGCGATTCGGCATGGTGCCGACTCGGGAACAATTCTTTACTACTCCCGCCTCCCCCTGCCGCACTGGGGGCCGAGAAAAGAAACGTATTCCCCAGGGCCTTCTCTCGCCGATTGTGCTGGGCGTGATGCTGCTCATGAGCAGCCTTCCCGATCTGTTAGCGGAGGTGATCCTTCCAGGCGTGGTCAATAGCCAACTCGACCCGGCGCTCAAAGGTCTGGTGTTGATTGAAGAACTAAATTGCGCGGCATGCCACACTGGGGCTCTCGCGCTGGCAACCCGTTCAAAGCAGGCGCCTCGGCTCGCCGCGGTCGGCTCCCGCATCAACCCGCATTACATCGAGGCGTTTATTGAAAATCCGCATGGGATCAAGCCCGGCACCACGATGCCGGATACCATGTCTCTGCTAGGCGCTAAGGAAAAAAGCGAGGCAGCAACCTCCATCGCCCACTTCCTGTTATCGCTCAAGCAAAACGACTTTAGCTTGCAAGCGCCCGATCCGGTGGCCGCGCAGCACGGACAACGCTTGTTCCATGCGCGCGGCTGTGCGGCTTGCCATTCACCGCGCGATGACAAAGCAACCGAGCTGCTGGCCGCCACCTCCGTCCCCCTTGGCGCATTGGAGAAAAAATATAGCTTTAACAGTTTGGTCGCTTTCCTGGGGCACCCGCACGTGAGTCGGCCCTCGGGACGGATGCCCGACCTGAGTCTGGCGAACCAAGACCTTGAGCGTATTGCCCATTACCTCTTGCAAGACACCCGGGTGCCGGGCCCCTTGGCCTATACCCTGTATAGCGGCAAGATCCGGGAGGGTCTGGCCAGCGACAAGGTCACGGCGGAGCGGGCAGGACAGGTCAAAGATTTCGCCCTGGAAAGCTTGGGTAAACTGCCCCATCACAGCGGAATCAAATACGAAGGCTGGATAAACATTGCCCATCAAGGGCCCTACAAATTCCACCTAACAATGAACGGTGGTTCGCTCGCCATCGATGAGCTCCCATTGGTTAAGCAGGATCCCAGCGACCAACGCGGGGTAAAGCAACTGGAGGGTGCCACGGACTTGGCGCCAGGCTGGCACAGGATCCAGGTCGTTTATTATCATACCGGGCAAAAACCCTCCTTCGCCTTGGAAATGGAAGGCCCGCAATTTGTCCGGCAAACTATTCCCTCGGCGATGCTGTCGATTTTCAATCCACCGGTTCCTGATTTTGAACCGCTGAAAGTGAATGCAGAACTCGCGGCGCGAGGCCGGGAACAATTCAGCAAACTGGGCTGCGCGAATTGCCACAACGACCTTCAGGTTCCCCTGAAACCCGCTCCCTCTTTTGCCCAACTGAACGCCAGCCGGGGTTGCTTAAGCGAAGCGACTGGCTCGTGGCCGCACTTCGATCTCAGCGCGCAACAGCGGGCCTTGATCCGCGAGGCGTTGCCCCATGCCGAAGAGCCGCAACTGAATAACTCGCAACAAATCGCCAAAACCCTGGCAACCTTCAATTGCATCGCCTGTCACGAGCGTGCGGGGCTGGGAGGGATTGCGCCGGAGCGCAACGCACTCTTTACCGGGCCCCAGGGAGCGCTGGGCGACCAAGGGCGTCTGCCGCCGCCCCTGACGCAGGTTGGGGCGAAGCTCAAACCCGAATGGATCAAAGAAGTCCTCTTGCATCGCAAACGGCAGCGCGAATATCTGGATACCAGCATGCCGCAGTTCGGTGAAGCCAATGTCGGCCACCTCGTGGAGTTGTTTGGCAAGGTGGATCAACTCGAATCAGTGAGCCTTCCTAAAATCGCCAACATCGAGGAATCTAAAAATGCCGGATACGAAATGGTCGGAGCCTCTGGACTGAGTTGCATCGCTTGTCATGAATTCAATGGCCAGAAATCGGGCGACGTCGGCGCGCTCGACATTGCGCACGTGACCGAGCGTCTCAAGCGAAACTGGTTTGAACTCTACATGCGGCAACCCTCGCGGTTCCATCCGACGGTGATCATGCCCAGCTATTGGCCTAACGGCCAGTCCACCCGCCCGAATGTTCTCGGCGGGGACACCGCTCAACAGATCCAAGCCCTGTGGGCCTATCTCGAGGACGGTGTGCGGGCAAAAAAACCCGCGGGATTATCGCGGCAGTCCAACGAACTGCGCGTCGGCGATATGACAGAGATCTGCCGGGGGCGCGGCCCGGCTGGATACCGCGGGATCGCGGTGGGCTATCTGGAGCGCATCAATCTTGCCTTTGATTCTGAGGAAATGGCGTTGCGCCAGCTCTGGAAAGGCGAGTTCGCCACGGTAGACCCAGGCTTGTTTCGTCCCCGGGGCACAGATCCCATTTCGTTCCCCCCAGGGATACCCTTCCACCGATTAAAATCCCTGGAGGACAGCTGGCCTTATAAAGCGAAGACTAACTATTCGTTTCCCCAAGACCAAGGCTACCAGTTCCGTGGTTACCATCTCGACGCCAAACACAGGCCCACTTTCATCTATCAGTATGGCGACATCTCGGTGGAGGACTTTTTCGAAGACGCCCACGACCCGAGTGGCCGGGCTTTCTTTAAGCGGACGTTCACTTTCCAAACAACCGGCGAACCGCTGCCATTCTATTTCCGGGCCGCCACAGGAACAAAAGTCACCGCGCAATCCGGGAGCAATTTCGCCATTGATCAACTGCAGTTACGCATCACTAGCGGGCAGAAAGCCGTTGTGCGCAAAGGCGATCCGGGCGAGGTGCTCATTCCTCTAACCCTGCCCAAGGGTCGCTCCACTCTCACCCTGGAATACCAATGGTAAGCACTCGTTCTGTCCTGGCCTTGATGGCCGTTTTTGTTAGCCCAATGCTTCGCGCAGATGAAGATCTCGGCGCAATGTGGGGTACTGCCAAGGAGGAGGCGAAATACTATCCCATCGTCAATATTCCGATTCCGCCCACGGTGCCGATGCGTCCGGGCGGCCTAGAGATCCTGCCCGATGGCCGCCTGGCGGTGGGTACCCGGCGGGGCGACATCTATTTCATCACGGGCGCGTTCAATTCGCCACCCAAACCCGAGTATCAGCTCTTTGCGACCGGCCAGGACGAAACCTTTTCCCTGTCCTGGAAAGATAATGCGATGACGGCTACCAGCTGGGCCGAAGTGGCGCGGATTGCTGACACCAATGGCGATGGAATCGCCGACCGCTACGACACGCTCTCCAATAATTGGGGCTACGCTGAGGGCCACGAATTTGCCTTCGGCTCCAAGCACGACCCGGAAGGCAATATCTGGGTGGCCCTGGGTTTGAGCGGTTCCTACGAATCGCACAACTTGTTCCGGGGTTGGGCTGTGAAAGTAACGCCAGACGGCAAGATGCTTCCGGTCTGCAGCGGGCTGCGCAGTCCCGCCGGCGTGGGTGCCAATGCGGAAGGCGTAATGTTCGCAATCGAGAGCCAAGGGCCATGGAACGGCTGCTGTTCGCTGAAACATCTCAAACAGGGTGCCTTCCTCGGCCATCCCGCGAGTTATAACTGGTATCCATTCGCGCAAGGCATCAAAGCCCCCGAGTTAGAGCCAAAAAGCCAGTCGCGGATGGCCGTGGAAAAGAAACGCGTCAAGGAGCTGGTTCCTCCCGCCGTGCTCTTTCCGTATATCAAAATGGGCCGTTCAGTCTCGGGGTTCCGGCTTAATAAAACGGCCGGCAAATTCGGCCCGTTCGACAACCAGCTCTTTCTGGGCGATTACAGCCTGAGCATTTTGATGAGGGCGACCACTGAGCAGATCAATGGCGTGTGGCAAGGGGCCTGTTATCCCTTCCGCGAAGGGTTGGCCACCGGGATCATGAATGTGGAGTTTACTCCCAAGGGACAACTGATGGCCTGCGGGTTCACCACCAACAGCCAGTGGCCTGTGCGCGGGACGGAACCCTTTGCCCTCCAGCGCATCGACTGGAACGGCGTGATGCCTTTTGAGATCAAGGAGATCAACATCAAAAAGGACGGTTTCCTGGTGAGCTTCACCAAGCCCGTGGACAAGCAGGTTGCCAGCCGGCCGGACACTTACAACATCACCACTTACACCTATATTTACCACGCCAGTTACGGCAGTCCCGAGGTGGACCAGACCACGGCCCACGTGACTAAGGCGGTTCCCTCGGAAGACGGGCTCTCGGTGAGGGTCTATCTGCAAGAAATCATCGAAGACCACATCCACGATTTTGACCTTGCCAAAATGACGGGCCAGGACGGTGGCCATCTTGTTCACAACAAGGCATACTATACAGTGAACGAGATTCCGAAGAACTAAGGCGTGCAGAAAACACCGATCGCCGGGGAGAATGCCGTCCCGATGAAGCCGATCTGCGCGAGACACGTCATCACGATAAACGCGCCAATGAATCTTCACAGTTCCAGCCTGCGCCCGCAATTCGTGTCCGATTACCTTAAATTTTGTGCGACCGACATGGGCCCAGGTTGGCGCCAAGTTCTACGAATTTTGCAGCCAACATCAGCGCCCCTTTGAAGTTCGTAACTTAATCTCCAATAAATCAAGGCATGTCCAATCCATTGTACCTGCGGTTCATGAAGCGATGGCCCCTTCGGATCGCTTTGCTCGCTTTGAGCGCCGTCGCGCAGGCCGATCCATCCACGGCTACGGAGACCAATCTACCCGGAACGCCCCCTGTAGAACGCACTGCCGAGAATTTCGCCCGGTCGAAGCGGGCCAACGAGCGGTTCGACTTGGCGAACATCGATTTCGAACTCCTCTCCACGGCAGTCGTTCACGAGACCAACAAGCGCAGGCAACAACTTGCGCTGGCCCCGTTGCGCCCGCTCACGAAGCTGCGCGAAGCCGCACAACTGCAGGCCCTGATCATGGCCAAGCGCGGAACCATCTCGCATGTGAACCCGGAGTTTCCAGAGAAGAAGAACCCGGTCGACCGCTTCCGCCTGGTGGGCCTCACCCCAGCTTTCACTGCGGAAAATGTCGCGACGGCATTCGGGTTGGATTACAAGGGGGGAACCAAAGTGTACTCGCGGGAAGAGAACGCCAAAAAGCTCTTCAGCTATGAACCCGCAGGCCAACCCATAGGGATGCACACCTATCTCAGCTTCGCCCAAGCGCTGTTGGATTCTTGGATGGCCTCCCCGCATCACCGCGAAAACATTGTGTCTATCTCGCCGGAATTCGTCGATGCAAGTTGCCAACCCGGCACTGATCGCATCGGAATGCCCATCTTCTATTGTGCCCAGGTTTTTTACAAGCCCATGCCCCCGGGTACCCAGTCCCGTCAGGCCGCTGGGCGCTAGAACGTTGTCTACCTCCGACTAACCCCCGTATGGAACCAGGGGCTAATTTTTACCCCCCGGGGGCGCCGCGCCAGCAACCGTGAGAGGGCGACGCCTCAAACGCACCGTCACCGGAGGGTTGGAACCGGTTGGAGAACGTGATCCCGACGCGTCCACCGAGAGCCCAAACGGCTGGTCCCGTTCAAGCGACCCGCCACGGACGTGATTCTGGAAGGCCAACGGCCTGACCTACTCCAGCCCAGGGCAGCGCCCTGGGATTCGGCCCCACCGATGGCGAAGCCCTGAAAGGGCGTCCTAATCCCGCGGTCCCAAGGCGTTGCTCTGGGCTGGTGATAAGGCCAGACACGTTTTGGCTCTGCACGTTTTGGCTCCGCACAATTCCCGAGCGCAATTTTGGCAGGCAGCAAGAAATGCCTTGATGTTTGGAGGCTCTGGCGGCACTTTTGTCGCTCGCTTTGCATCCTATGGGTGCAGGCAACGCACCCGTAGCTCAATTGGATAGAGCATCTGACTACGAATCAGAAGGTTCCGCGTTCGAGTCGCGGCGGGTGCACTCTTGATTCACCACAGATACCCATGCCCCTCAGGCTGGGCACCCCGATGAGCAAGTCGGAAGGTTGAAGTATGAAGGTGCGTGCCGCGGCTAACCCGAAGATCAGCCTTGGTGAGCTTGGTGCCCTTGGTGGAACCGTCTGCAAAGACCGTCTCCCGAGTCATTAAAGGGTGGCTTCTTCAATCAACGAGACCGTTCCCCCGCCACCTCCGGGGCGGATTCCTCTACCCGACTAATTAATTAGGGCGCCCTTTCAGGGCTTCGCCGCCTGCGGGATCCAATCCCAGGGCGTTGCCCTGGGCTAGATTAGATCAGGCCGTTGGCCTTCCAGAATAATCAGGCCGTTGCCCTTCCAGAATCATCAGGCCGTTGGCCTTCCAGAATAATCAGGCCGTTGGCCTTCCAGA
>JAYVTN010000418.1:0-6369 GCA_043788785.1 Spartobacteria bacterium
GGACATTCAGCGCTCTGTCCGAAAGGGACTCTCACCCTTCTGTGTGCGTGCGCTTTCAGGCGCACGAGTTCAGGCTTTAGCCTGTTGAAGGCGCCGCCAGGTTAGCGCCTATGGGTTGCAACGCTGGGTATCGAGGCCCCAGGAACCCCGGCGTTCTGAAGGAACGCCGCATATCGTCCGATGGCCAATGCGCGCCCAATGAACAATGAACCCCTATACGGCGTTCCATCAAATCGAGTTCGCCGCCACGTCCACCCAAACGGCCACCACAAACACCACGCCCACAAAGGCGTTGCTCGCAAAGAACGCGCGATTGATCCCAGCCACGTCCAGTCCCGACGCACTACGGTGCTCATAGACCAAGGCACCCGCCACCAACACCAAGCTACCCGCGTAAATGTTGCCTAAACCCGCCAAACGCCCAAATACGGCCAGCAACCCGAGCATGGTCCAGTGCAAGAGCTGGGCCAATTTCAAGCTCGGCGCGATCCCTAGCCGTACGACCATGGAGCGCAAACCTTCGATGCGGTCGAACTCGTGGTCCTGGGTGGCGTAGATGAGATCGAACCCGGCCACCCATAACAGGACAGCCAAGGCCAAGACCAGGGGAGCCAACGCAAAGCGGCCGGTGACGGCCAGCCACGCACCCACGGGGGCCACACTCAAAGCCAGACCCAGGAAGAAATGGCTCAAAGAGGTGAACCGTTTTGTGAGCGAATAAAAAAACACGATCCCCAAAGCCAAAGGCGACAGGACAAAACAGAGGCGGTTGATGAACCAAGTGGTGGCGATGAACGCGGCGGCGCTGCCCACCAAGACCGCAATAGCTGTGCGGTAAGACACCAGGGTGTGCCGTTCCCGGGTGCGCGGGTTGCGCTGATCAATGCGCCAGTCGGCCACCCGGTTGAAGGTCATGGCAGCGGTGCGTGCAAACACCATCGCCAGGACAATCAGCATCAACAGCCCCAGGGAGGGCACCCCCCTGGCTGCCACCACCATCGCCCCAAGGGCAAAGGGTAACGCAAAGATCGTATGGGAGAACCGGATAAACCGGAGGATCCGCCCAATCACGGCTTGGCATCAGCCGGACGCGCGTCGTCTGGTTCCTCGAAAATCCCGCTCAACCGATCGTCCACGCGAAGGTCCACCAAACGCCACGCCAACTCGGGTTTGTAGAAGTAGAATCGCCACCGCAGGGGAAACTCTTTGCCCAGGGAGACATAGGTGCGCCGCAGCAACCGTTCGCCCACGTTCTTGGACTCGATCATTTGGTAGCCGATGAGAACCCCAAAGACATCCAAGGCTTCCCGGGTCTTAGCCCGTAACGCTTTGGATTCCTCCGGGCGCTCGGCAATCTTCGAGCCCCGGGTTAGATGGTCGTAAGCCCCATCCACATCGGCCTTTTGGAGCGCACTGAAAAAGCGCTGCGCCATCTGGTCAGGCGCATCAGCGGCGCTCATATCCACGGCCGGCAAGGTATCTGCGGGACGCGGAGTCCCACTCCGGACCGGTTCCCGCTCTGCGGGCACTACTTTGGCCGTTGGCACATTCTCTTGCGACGAGCTGGCTTCCGGAGTTTTGGCGCCCGGGGGGAAAACCATCTTCTTGCGAGGTTTTTCTTGAGCCCCGGCATTGGCCCCGAGAATTCCGACCAATAAAAATACGACGTGTAAGAGTCTCATTGTAGCAACGATTCAAGCTTCTCCCTCGCTCCCGCGACCAGCGGTAAACCGTGGGCGAATGTCAGGAGTTCAATCTCAAAGCGCAACAGATTTCGCAACGCGCCCCGCATCTGAGCGGCGTCTAAACAATATTTGGGAGGCAACAGCCCGAACCCTTGCGGGGCCAGGTTGATGAGGGCATCGCCCACGGACCACAAACCCTCTCCAAAATGGAGCGCGACTTCACCAAGCCCAGCTCCAGGGAGTTCCAACACCATGAGTCCTGGGATTGCCTCCGCGTCCGTGCAAAGTTCGATATCCACTTTCAATCCTAATTCCGGGATCGCTTGGGGATGAGCCGCGATGGGAATCGAGAAGCGTTTGCGGTACTGTTCGGCCGCACGGGCGTGGTTGCCGTTGGTGAGCACGATCAAGTGGGGTTGGGCAACGGCCACCAACTCTTCCATGGCTTCGGGGGCCAAGGAAACAGGATCCACAAAGACCAAGCCTGCCTCCGTCCGCACCGCGCAGCACGAGAGATCGCATTTGACGCTGGGCTCGTACACTTGCCAGAACGCTACCCTCGACGTGATCACCTGGAATTCATCGGCTCGCGCCATAATGCTCTCCCTTAGCAGCCCAGCCCGCGTTCGTACTGCCGCGTCCGATTCCCCCACCACAAGAACCCCGCACCGATCACGATGAGAAACAAGGAGAGGAATTGCCCCGCTGACAATGGTCCCACTGCGAAGGCGGGATCTGGAACACGGAACACTTCGCCCAGGATCCGTAGCAGCGCATACAGGATGAAAAAGCTCCCCGTGATGACTCCACGCGGCAGTTTCATCCGGGTGCGCATGAACCAAAGGATTGCGAAGAGCACCAGACCTTCGAGCACAGCTTCGTAGATCTGGGACGGATGCCGTGGCGGCAGGTTCTGGCTCAAATACTCGCGCACCCCGGGGTCGTGCCGGATGAGGTCCAATGGGGGCCGGTCGGCCATTTCCTGGGGGAAAATCACGGCCCATGAAACTGAGGCTTGCTGGCCGGGCAGCCCTGCGGGTTTGCCATAGAGTTCCCCGTTGATGAAATTGGCACAACGGACCACAAAAATACCGAGTGGTGCCACGACGCAAAGGCTATCGCCGATCCCCGTCCAGGAGAGCTTGTGGCGGCGGGCCCAGTAAAGGGTGAAGAGGACGACCCCGATAATTCCCCCGTGACTGGCCATGCCGCCATTCCAAACCTCCAAGAACCACCACCAGTTATCCGCGCTGTGATCCTGTGTGAGCCCGTAAATGAGGATCCACCCAAGGCGCCCACCCAACATCACGCCGAACACTGCGGTCCAGGTGATGAAATCACTGACCTGTCCGGGAGGCATCTCCGTCAATTGGCGCTCGGCAAGCTTCCGGTAAAGCCAATAGGCGATCAGGAACGCGAGCACGTAGGCGAAGCCGTACCAGCGGGGGCCGATCCCAGGCCGCAGTTCTACTATGAACGGACTGAGCTGGTGGATGTAGTGTGCCAGCATTGGCGGCGCGAGGCTCATTGGATTCAGCCCCGCACGAGCAGGCTGAGGATTGCTTTTTGCGCGTGCAAACGGTTCTCAGCTTGGGTGAAAATAGTCTCGGCGTGTTGCTCGAAGGCCTCGTCGGTGATTTCTTTTCCCCGGTAGGCAGGCAGGCAGTGCATCACCAATGCCCCCGGCTTGGCCTTGGTCAACAGCCCGGCGTTGATCTGGTAATGCCCAAGCTGTGCGAGTCGATAAACCGATTCGTCCTCCTTGCCCATGCTCACCCACACATCGGTATAGAGCACGTCGGCCCCGGCTGCGGCTGCCTCCAGGTCGGCTGTGATGGAGATATTCTTGGCTCCCAATCTCTCTACCATCGTTGCGGCAGGTTGGAACGGCTTGGGTGCGGCGATCCGCAACTCGAACCCGAGCTTGGCGGCAGCCCACATCCACGACACAGGGACGTTGCAAGCCCCATCCCCGATGAAGGTCACCGTCTTGCCTTCCAAGGTCCCGAGCTTTTCGCGGATGGTCTGTAGATCGGCCAATATCTGGCAAGGATGCTCCTCGTCGGTGAGCGCGTTGATGGTGGGAATCCCGCTCAGAAGGGCAAACTGGTCCACATCGGCCTGCGCGTAAGTGCGGATAACGGCACCATGGAGCATCCGCCCCATCACACGGGCAGTGTCCTTGATGGGCTCACCCCGACCCAGTTGAATATCGTTGGCCGACAGGAACATCACGTCGCCGCCCAGTTCGCGGATCCCGACCTCGAAACTCACCCGGGTGCGGGTCGAAGACTTACTGAAGATCAACCCCCAGCACTGCCCACGCAGGGGACGCTCGGCATGGTTGCCGCGCGTCGCCTTCATGACATCGGCCAAATCGAGGATTTCGTAGATCTGAGCCGCGCTCAAGGACTCGATGGAAAGAAGATGTTTCATACCCAGTTCTATTTTTGGAGACGGTCGAAAACCGCTTGGAGGATCGAGACGGCTTCGTCCACGTGTTCGCGCGTGACATTCAGTGGCGGCAGCCACCGCACCGCTTGGGCCCCAGAGGGGACCGACAATAAACCGGCCGCGTGCAACGCCTCGACCACAAAAAGCGACGGTGCCCGTCCCGCGGGCACGGCCACTCGCTGCGCAAAATCCGCAGCCAGCTCGAAAGCGAGCATCAGCCCCACTCCGCGCACCTCCTTGATAAGCGGGCTTTGCAGGTTTTGGAGGGCTGTTTTGGCATGGGCCCCCATTCGCGTGGCGTTCTCAAGCATTCCTTCGGACTCGATGACTGAGAGCACTTGGAGGGCTCCCGCACACACCAGGGGAGTTCCGCCGAAGGTGGTGCCATGGCTGCCGGGCCCGAGCAGATCGCACAACGGCAGGGTTTGCCCGTTCTTTAGGCGTATCGGCCGATCACTCACCCAAATGGCACCCAGGGGAAAGCCTCCTGCAATTCCCTTGGCCCAACTGACTGCATCGGGAAGCACTTCGTCCGTACCCAAGATGGATTTCCACCCACACCAATTCCCGGTGCGCCCTAACCCGCATTGGACTTCGTCGAACATGAGCAACAGCGCGTGTTTGTCGCAGAGCCCGCGGGCTTGCCGCAGAAACTCCGCCGAGGCCGGATTGACCCCGCTCTCGCCTTGAACCGGTTCCAACAGGACGGCCACCGTGCCAGGTTCCTGAACCGCCGCCAACAGGGCGGGCGCGTCGTTGAATGGCACATGCACGAAGCCCTGTACCATTGGTTGGAACCCGGCCTTGACCTTCTCCTGACCCGTTGCAGAAATGCCCGCCAAGGTCCGTCCATGAAAGGAGCCCGTCATCGTGATGATCTCGTGGCGCATCGACTGGGCCTCCTGGAGTTCACCCACAGAATGCCGGGGCGCAGGGCCCTCGCCTTCGTTGCCGAATTTGCGGGCAAGTTTATAGAGCGCCTCGTTGGCTTCTGCTCCGCTATTACAGAAGAACACTTTCCCCGGGGCGCCCACGCAACCAACCAACCGCTCGGCCAAAATCGCTTGAGGCCGGGTATAGTAGAGATTGGAAGTGTGTACCAACTCGCCCAACTGCTCCCGCATGACGGCCAATACCTTTGGATGACAATGGCCGATGCTCGTCACGGCAATGCCGGCGCCGAAATCCAGATAGCGCTTTCCCTCTTCATCCCAAACACAGCTGCCCTCGCCGCGGGCCAGTTGCAGGTCGAAGCGACCGTATGTCGGGATCACATAACGATCATAAAGCTCACGGGTCGAAAGGGTGCTCATCTCCATTGGAAAAGCGGGAGAGGCTAAAGGGTTCCGCGCAGTTTGCACCGTGAAACTTCGTCAAAGTTCGCCCTCCACGCAGGGCCAGACGCCCTCAAGAGCAACAGAGGGGCCGTTTCAGGCATTTTGTGACTCAATGAAACCGTTTGTCATTGGCGCAATGGGCTTCGGTGGGCACCGTGCAAGCTCTCCATGGAAAACTTCATCCATCAATATGGTGTTCTAGCAATCCTGCTCTGGGCGCTAGTGGAGAATGACATGGTTTTCATCATGACCGGGGTCACCATCAACCTCGGGGTCGTTCACCCGGGAGCGGCACTGGGTGCAGCCATCCTCGGCAGCCTCCTCCACGACTGCTTTTGGTTCGCATTGGGCCGTCACCGTTCGGATTGGATCCGCTCCAGCTCGGTTTACCAGCGGGTCGGGCCCTTTATCGAAAGGCTCGCCGCCCGATTCGGCCCGTGGGAACTCTTTGTTTGTCGGTTTGTCTATGGCACACGCAACCCGAGCGTGATCTTTTGGGGTGTCCAGCGACTTGCCACCTCCAAATTCCTCTTTATCAACGCACTAGGCATCACCCTCTGGTGCGCGATCCTCTCGGCCCTAGGCTACTTTCTGAGTGACCGCGCCATTGCCGTCATCGGCCATGTTAAACGCATTGAAAACTGGCTCCTGGGGGCCTTAGGGGTCGCATTGATCATTTTGGCCATCGAACGCCTCTTCGGGAAAAGACAGATCAAGAAGCTCTCGCTCCCCAAAGACGACACGCGCTCCAAAGACGACACGCTCCCCCCTTCCTCGTAGGACGGGCTGCAAGACCCTAGTGTAGTCCGTCACAATTAGTGCAATGTATCGACCTTTTTTCTGGCGCGCTTCACTTTTTCGAAGATGTCGGAGGCCGTTCGCTTGTAGGTCCA
>JAYVTN010000419.1:0-3073 GCA_043788785.1 Spartobacteria bacterium
TGGACCTACAAGCGAACGGCCTCCGACATCTTCGAAAAAGTGAAGCGCGCCAGAAAAAAGGTCGATACATTGCACTAATTGTGACGGACTACACTAGCCTCGGAATCACTGATCTTGGAGAGCGATTGGAAGGCGGCGCGGCTCCGGAAAAACTCTCCTATCATGAGTGTCGTGACGTTTGCCAAGAGCCTTCGAATCAGCCCGGCTATCCCTGCAGGACGGGTGCAATACGAAGCGAAGGACTACAGGGTTTTCAAAACGCTGGTCGCGGCAGGCACGCTGCGGCCGATGTTCGGGTTACAACGGCAATGAGTCCTGCCCGCTGACACCACCGAAAAAGGCCCTGAAACGCTGATTATGCGCCACCTGCGGGGGCAGGTGCTGGTTTGCCGGGGCTTCATCAGCCTATGACCGCGAGGCGGGGACACGGGTTTCGAATCCCGTTAGCGCTACTTTTTGGCAGCGCCGGGTTCTTCAGCCGCCCTTCATAAGCGTTTCTGCCCGGACCCGAGACCCTTATCTTGGCCCGAAGACCTTGGGGAGCCCAGCTGGGTTGTAGCGGCAACCCACTACCGCGTCTGCCATAGCAGACACGCATTGACAATTCGTCTTCTAAATCAGACATTAAGCGCCAATGTCGTCGACCTCTTCTATCCCGCTTCCTGCCGCCCACGCGCTCCGCAAACTGGGCCGCGATCTTGCCATTGCCCGGAAGAAACGCGGCATTTCCACCGCGGACATGGCTGAACGGCTTTTTGTGAGTCGCGATACCCTCTGGCGGATGGAGCGGGGTGACCCAACCGTGGCTCTCGGCACTCTCGCGACTGCCGCATTCATCCTCCAGTTGCACGACCGTCTCGCCAATTTGGCCGCGCCGGAGACCGATGCGCTCGCCCTCAGCTTGGACGAGGAACGCCTTCCCAAACGCATCCGCCGCGCCCGTCCATGAGCATCGAAGTCCACATCGATTGGGCGGGCGAGACCCACTTTGTCGGACGACTGCACACGGCGGCCCGCAGCCCAGCCGTCTCCTTCGAATATGCGTCCGAATGGCTCGGCCGGGCAGGCGCTTTTGCCATCGACCCCACGTCGCTTCCTCTGCGTCCCGGCCCACACCATGCCGCCGTACTTTTCGGCGCGATGCAGGATTGCGGGCCGGACCGGTGGGGCCGCATCCTGATTGAGCGCGCGGTGCGCAAACAGGTTCTCGACCGAAAGCCTTACCACGACCTCGATTATGTGCTCTCGCTCGATGACGGTTCTCGGATCGGTGCGCTCCGTTTCCGATCAGATTCCGCTGGCCCCTTCCTAGCTGCGGGTCACGGCAAGATTCCGCCATTGGTGCAACTCGCGGCCCTGCTCAACGCTGCCGATGCTGTACACGGCGAAACTGAGACCGCGCAGGATCTCCGTTTCCTTTTAGGTCAAGGCTCGCCGCTCGGCGGCGCACGCCCCAAGTCAGCAGTGACCCTCCCCGATGGGCGGCTGGGGATCGCAAAGTTTCCCAAGCCCGACGACACCCGCGACATCGCCGCAGGCGAAATCCTGGCGCTCACCTTGGCTCAACGGGCTGGAATTCAGGTCGCCGACCATCAGTTGGTGACGGCCAAAGGCCAGCATGTTTCCGTCATTACCCGCTTCGATCGGTTCTGGGGAGTTCCGGGGGGGGCTAGAGGCTTCGGGGGGGCCGACGCAGGTCGCATCCCATTTCTTTCCGCCAACAGCTTGCTCGGGCTTTCTCCAGGCGATCCTGGGGCTTACACGTTGCTCGCCGATGGCATCCGGCAATTTGGCCACGACACGGCTGGCGATCTCCGCGAGCTTTGGCGCCGCCTCGTGTTCTCGCTCCTCGCCAGCAACTACGACGACCACCTCCGCAATCACGGTTTCCTCATGCGTGAGCCCGGGCGCTGGGCGCTCTCGCCGGCTTACGATTTGAATCCCGTACCGGAAATTGACCGGACCCAGACGCCCAAGACGCCTGTTTCCGAAGAGCAGGACGAGCCCACCATAGCTGCGGCCCTCAAAGCTGCATCACGTTTTGGTCTGAAAGCCGCACCGGCAAAAGATATTCTCCGTGAGATCCTCAACGCTCTCTCCAAATGGCGCGAGATTGGAAAACAACTTCGCCTGAAAGCATCCGCGCTTGATGCCTATGCCAGTGCCTTTGATCATCCGCTAATGGAGGAAGCGCGCCGCTTGAACGGTTCATAGATCCGCGGTTTACTCAATCAACTCCCCAGCACGCCTCCCCAGCACGCCTCCCCAGCACGCCTCTCTTGCCGACCGCCTCCGTGGCCGTAAACTCGCCATCGGTTTGCGAACCACCGAACCCGTCCTGTCGGCCCCGCGCCGGACACACCAGTGCGATCCCCTTGAGATCTTCAGTCCTTGGCGGCGCTGGACCCGTTCGCGGCAGCTTTTCGCACTTCCCCCGACGCGGCTGAGACCCTTCTACAGGGAATCGGCAACGCTGCCAGCCCATGAGCGGAATGATGCAGAGAAAAAACACATGGGCTAAATCCGTGGCCCGCAGCGACCCGGCAGGTCCACACCTCAGCGATTCTTCTACTCCGTTGCGTTCCTCTATCCCGACGGCGTGACCGAGGCCCGTAGGAATGCCTTCTCTTGGTCACGCCACCTTTGCCAACTGGCCTCATCCGTTAGGGCTTCGTGAACGGCCGAGCCCAGCTCGTAAATCGTGTGGTCAAATCCCAGGGACGAATACGTGTCGATGTTGTCCTGCATCGCGCCTGAAATGGCTCGATAGAGAGGCCGGTCATGCGCGGCAGGCGCTTCGAGGTCCGTAGGATGGTCGTAGGTAAACTGGCACACCGAGAAGTCCAGGGAGTGATGGCGCCTACAGGAATGAGGCCGCACGCTGTAAACGGTGCACCGCCCGCCCTGGCCCAGCATCGGACATTGGATGTTCGTGGTAGCGTGCTCAAACGGGGTCAGAGGAAGGACCTTCGCGGCATGCTCAGCCAAGCGCACCAGCAGTTCAGCGATCGCTTCAGGACTGAAGCGCGCGCGGATGTGGTGGGCAATCGGGAATACCTCGTGCCCAAAGACA
>JAYVTN010000420.1:0-4963 GCA_043788785.1 Spartobacteria bacterium
CGGAGCAAACCACTAACTGGAGAGCCGGATGCGGGAAATCCGCCCGTCCGGTTCGGAGGGGGGGGTGGAGCAAATCAATGCTCCATCCCTACCTCTATCTTGGCACCGGCCCCCCTTAGCATCTTCAGTCTCCCTTTGGTCCCTTTGGGCGTGTGCCGGGTAATTCCATGGGATCCCTCCAAGGCTGCCTGAGCGTGCTTCTTTTCCTTGGCTCGCTTGACTCAGTCTACGGGCTCCGTTAGGACACCGAAGCAATGCCCAAAGAGCCCAGTGCCCCTCTTAGTCATCTGGAGTTCGAGCTCGCCGAAATCATCGGGGGGCGGCTTTTGGGGTGCCCGGACCGGCTAGGACCTGAAAATGACCTTTACGCCGCAGGTTTGGATAGCATGGGGATCATGCAGTTACTGGTCCTTGTGGAGGAACAATACGGGATAGCCATTCCCGACACGGATTTGACCCGGGAAAATTTTGGTACCATCCGGGCGTTGGCCGGAATTATTCGTGGGCGGAGCGTCCAAGCGGCGTAGCTGGATGGGATCCAGCCCGACATTCGCCCGCCAGAACCCGCTGACCCCCTCAGGGGCGCGCTCCTATGACGTCGTCGTTGTGGGAGGGGGAAGCGCGGGGCTGGCTGCTGGCATCAGCGCTGCCCGGCTCGGAGCCCGTACATTGCTCCTGGAGCGCGGCAATGTTCTAGGAGGCACCGCCTCCGCCGCCCTGGTCCATTCCATCTGCGGGCTCTACCGTTTGCCCACCGGGGAAGCGCCCGGTCCAGTTTTGGCCAATACCGGGTTTGCAGCCGAATTCGGCCAGCGCCTTGCCAGTTTGGGCCCCGGGGGCGGTCCGATCCGGATGGGGCGGGTTTTCGTACTACTGCAGCATCCGACGGATTTTGCGATCCTCTCGGATACCATGGCCCGTGAAACAGCCAACCTGGAAGTGCGGTTCCACAGCGAGGTTCTCGGTGTCGAGGAGGGCTTCGGCGGGGTTACGGTGGGCTGCCGGGGGCGTCAGACCCGGGTGAAATGTGCTGTCTTGATCGATGCCAGCGGCGATGCCAGCGCGGCCAGCTTGGGCGGTGCCGCCTTTGAACAGGAGAACCCGGAACGCCTGCAGCGTCCGGCTTTCATTTTCGGGATCCTGGGAATGGACCCCGGCTCCCTCGAGGACGAAGGCCGCTTGAAGATAGCTCGGCATCTGGCGGGTGCCGCACATTCCGGGCGATTACCCGCGGGAGTCTTGGGGGCCACTTTCCGGGCAACGGGGCGCAGTAGTGAAGGCTTCGTTACTATTGATTTGGAAGCGCCCGGATACGATCCATTGGACGGGTCCGTGTTGAGCGCCCTGGAAGTCTACGGGCGGGATCTAGCTGCCCGGCTCATGGCTTTCCTGAAGGCAGAGGTGCCTGGCTTCCAAAACAGCTTTATCTCCATGTTCCCGAGCCGGGTCGGAATTCGAGAGAGCCGACGGATTGTCGGGGAGCAACGCGTCGAGACCGCTGATATCGAGCAGGGCCGCGCGGATGCCGACTCCGTGGCTTGGGCAGCTTGGCCCATGGAATTACGCGAGACCCACCGCGGTCCGAGACTGCGTTATCCCGAAAACGGCCAGCCCTGTGGGATCCCGCTCGGATCGTTGCGGGCGCGCGGATATGCGAACGTGTTTGCGGCCGGTCGCTGCATAGCCTGCAGCCATGAAGCGCAGGCTTCGATCCGGGTGATCGGAACCTGTCTAGCCACGGGAGAAGCCGCAGGATTGGCGGCCGCCCTGGTTGCACAAGGCCAGACCTGTGATGGGCCCGCAGTATTGAATGCACGGGATCGGATCCGGGGAAGGTTACCTGGATGAATATTGTAGAGGAAATCTATCGGAGGGCGGACCGCTCGGCCATTGCGTTGATCGCCGACGATCAAGAGGTCTCCTATGGGCGCCTCATGGAAATGGCAGACGCGGCGGCTCTGCCGATTGCCCGCTGCTCGGCTGCGCGGATCGGGTTGGATTGTCCAAACGGGGTGGCCCACATCGTTTTGGCCCTGGCCATTGTGCGCGCGGGCAAATGCTTGGTGCCTATCGCCAAAGAGTTGGCAGGCCCCGAGCGGGAGCGACTGATCCGGGAAACTGGAGTTGAAGCCATCGTGGATGCCACCGGAGCGGTGCGTGAACTGGCACCTGCCACCAATCTGGCTTTTGACCAGAAGCGGCTTGCAGAGCTCAACCCGGCGTTTATCCGCTTCAGTTCCGGAACCACGGGCCACAGTAAAGGGATCGTCTTGTCGCATGAGCGCTTGCTGGAGCGGGTGACGGCAGCCAACGCGGGACTAGGAATCACCTCGGAGGACCGGGTGATTTGGATTCTGCCGATGGCCCACCACTTTGCGGTGTCGATCATCCTTTACCTGCTGGCCGGTGCTACGACGGTAATTGTGACCTCGCATATGGCAGGAGAAGTCCTCGGAGCGGCTCGTGCCCACCGGGGAACGGTGCTTTATGGGGCGCCTTTCCACCACACGTTGTTGGCGGCCGAAAACTCCGGCCGGCTATGGCCGGGGCTGCGGCTGGCTGTCTCGACCGCGGGCGCTCTCAGCGAGGCGACTGCGAGTGCCTTCAATTCCCGGTTCGGGGTGCCGCTTTCCCAAGCTCTTGGGCTCATTGAGGTCGGTCTGCCCCTGGTAAACCTCGACGCCCAGCGTTCGAAGCCCACCTCCGTAGGCAAGCCCATGCCGGGGTTCGAAGTGGCTTTGCGCGATGACGAAATCCTGCTGCGCGGCCCGGGCATGCTGGATGCCTATCTGAGCCCGTGGCGCACCCGCGGGGAGATCTTGGAAGGGGGCTGGTTCCGCACGGGGGACCTGGGCGTTATCGACCCCGATGGACACGTTTTCTTGAGAGGCCGTCGACATTCGGTGATCAACGTTGCCGGGATGAAGTGTTTTCCTGAAGAAATCGAAGCCGTGTTGTGTACCATTCCCGGCGTGCGTCTGGCCCGGGTCAGTGGAAAGGCCAATGACCGTGTGGGCTCGTTGCCGGTGGCCGAGATCGTTCCTGTTGATCCCGCCAATCCACCCGCCATCGCCGACCTGGTGGCACGGTGCCGGGCCGAATTGGCCTTATACAAAGTGCCGGCCCGTTTCGATTTTGTGAAGCGTCTGCCCATGACTGCGTCGGGCAAGATCCGACGCTAAGGCGCCAGTCTGTGGCATGGGCTTCTAGCCCATGTGCAAATGTGCAAATGTCGGCTGGATGGGTCGCTCGTTTTCCAGCGTCCATGGGCTCGACGCCTATGCCTCAGAGGCGGCGCTGGCCCGCCCGCGGCTCGCTATTCAGCCGCTGTACGAAATCATGGCGGGATCGGGATGGAAACCGAGTTCCCGGGTGCTGCGGTTGGGGGGCTTCGATAGAGTTCCTTGCGCTGGGCATCGAGTACCACGACTTGGAAGCCTTCGAGCCGGTGGCCGAGAGGGATGCCTTCATCACTGCGGTCGGTACGGTTCCACACGGTGACCCGCTGAAGGGGGTAGGCGCTTCCAAGGTCCACCTCCCACCAGGGTTGGCGCTCGCTGATTTGGGTCTGCGTGGAGGTGTCCGCACTGAAACGCCCGTTGTGGTTGCCATCAATAGCCCGGGCGGCGATGGCACCGAAGGCCGTGCTGGATTGGGTGGCCCGCCCCTGGGGTGCCAGGTTGCGGTCCCCAGAGTAAACCTCCACTTCAGCCAAGGTCAGCGTGCCCGGGTGGGGCAATTCAATCCGGAGGTAGCGTCCTTGGGTGGAGCCGCGGGCGCCGGGCTTGAATTGCGAGGGAGGTATCCGCAATCCCCGCAACCTGTCCGGTGCGGGGGGCCAGGGATGTTCGATCCCGAAGGCGGTGCAGATTGCCAGGAAGAGGGTGATCCCACTCCACCGGCCCCGCAACGTGCGCGACTCGGTATTGGAGACACGCGCTGTGTTCGGGAGGCGCCGGGTTCCGACTGGCCGTGGCCGCGTCGTGTCCCGCGATTTGGGAGCCGGCAGTGTCGGAGGGATCCGTGGCAGGCTGGCCGGAACACCGCGCTGCTTTCCCAGTGCCACTGCAAGGAGTTGGTGGGCTTGGGCCGCCGAATTCGGGCGGTGGCAGGGTGTGTGGGCCATCAGGGACATGATCCAATCCGCCGAGCGGGGCGGCATGTCGCGTTTGTGAGCCAACAAGTGCACAGGCTTGGCAGTGGGGTGGGCAGTGGGGTGGGCAGTGGGGTGGGCGGCCTCGTCCCGCCCGCCAAAAGGCAGGACCCCTGTCAGGGCATAGTACAACGTACACCCCAAGGAATAGAGATCGCTTTGGATGTCCCTGCCGCTTTGGGCGATGACTTCAGGGGCTACAAATGCCATATCCGCCCCGGGGAAGGGTTGCCCGAATTCCAAGGGCACCTCGGGCTCAATTACCAGCGCCAGACCGGGGTCGGCCAGTCGCGCCCCAAGTCGCAGGCAGTTGTCGTGGAGGACAACAATCTGCGAGGGACTGATATGCCCATGCTGCCACCCATGGGCTTCCAAAGCGCAGAGTCCCGACACGCAGTCGGAGGCCACCGAATGGGCCTCCTTCGGGCTCAAGAGGCCCCGGGTAGCCATCCAATCTGCCAGGATCTCGCCCTCCACGTGTGCGGAGGCGGCGTAGGCACCATCTTCCTCCAGCGCCAAGCCCACAATCGGCACCAGGTTGGGGTGCGCGAGGGCAGGCAGGGCCTGTGCGGCCCGCGCAAAAGCGGCCGCGTTCAAAACCCAGTCGCTCCCGTCTGCGGGCAACCGTTGGAGGCGTACAGACAACCCGGTCTTTCTCTCGAGCGCGTCGTAACGGATTCCGGCCGACGTCTGGATTCGGCGTGTGATATCGAAACGTTCGAGCATCGCGGCAACGGTACAAACAGAATGCGCCCGGTGATAGGGTCGCGCAGGCTTGGGTATGGGTCGGGGCTATCGGGACCCACCGGA
>JAYVTN010000421.1:0-2222 GCA_043788785.1 Spartobacteria bacterium
TTGCGCATTATGAACGAGCGCCATCGAAAGCGCTCCCAGGCAACGAAGAGTTACCGGAAAAAGCAGCGACCTATCTTAACAAAGTAGAACTAGGAACCCTCGAGTTGGGTGATCTTGGGCTTGAAACCCATGCCACATGGCCTCCAAGCTCGTCCCGATGTTGAGTCCGGGCCACAGCCTTCCGGGGCATCCCAAAGAAAATCGTTTCACCCATTTGCGCTCCCCCCGAACACGCGTATCTTCCCGGCGTAGGTGTTTGTGTGTTTGTTGGGTTCGAACAGCGCGGTCGGGGTGGCCGCGCTGTTCGCTCCCCCCCTTCCAAGGCTAGAATCTCTGGAATGTCCCCTCGGCTAGGCGGCCTTTCCAGTTTAGGTCCTTTAGGTCCTTTAGGTCCTTTGAGTCCTTTAGGTCGTTTAAGTCCCTCCCATCCTTTGGATCCTCGATAGGTTCTTACCGCGTCCCCGCCGGCTCCCTTTGAGCTCTCCTCTGCGCCGAGGGATTGACCCTTCCCGTTCCCCTACCCTAACGTGCCCATAATGAAGATTCAGCGCGCTTTGATTTCTGTCTCCGACAAGACCGGCCTGGTTGATTTTGCCCGGGAACTTGCGAAGATGGGAGTCGAGATCATTTCCACCGGAGGCACCTGTTCGCTCCTTCAAAAAGAAGGCATTCCCGTCAAGGAGATCTCCGAATTCACGGGCTTCCCGGAAATGCTCGATGGCCGGGTCAAGACCCTCCATCCCAAGGTGCACGGGGGCTTGCTGTATGTGCGTGACAATGCAGAGCACATCGCGCAAGCCCAATCCCATGGGATTCTGCCGATTGATCTGGTGGTGGTGAACCTTTACCCTTTTGAGCAAACCATCGCCAAGCCGGAGACGACCTTGGAAGAGGCCATCGAGCAGATCGATATCGGCGGCCCGTCCATGCTCCGCAGTGCGGCTAAGAACTACCGCTCGGTGACCGTCATCGTCGACCCGGCAGACTACGAGGACGTACTCGAGAACATGCGTGACAACGATGGTGCCACCACCCTCAAGATCCGGGAGCGCCTAGGGATCAAGGTCTTCGTCACCACAACCAAATACGACGGGGCGATCGCCAATTACCTCAACACCGAACAGGAGACCACTTGTTCCCTCAACCTGGCGCTCCCGATCGTCGCCCGTTTGCGGTACGGTGAAAACCCCCACCAGACGGCGGCCCTGTACGGCAACTTCGACGAGCATTTCCAGAAGTTCCACGGCAAGGAGCTCTCCTATAACAACATTCTGGATATCACGGCGGCTTCTGAACTCATCGAGGAGTTCTCGGAGCCCACAGTCGCCATTCTCAAGCACACCAATCCGTGCGGGGTGGGTAGTGATCCCGATCTGCGCGAGGCTTGGAACAAAGCCTTTGCCACCGATAAACAGGCACCTTTTGGCGGCGTCATCATCTGTAACCGCACGTTGACCGAAGCCTTGGCCAAAGCCATCAGCGAGATCTTCAGCGAAGTCATCATTGCGCCTGATTACGAGCCCGAAGCCCGCGCGCTGCTCCAGAAAAAGAAGAACCTGCGCCTTATGCGCAAGCTCTCCCGCCCAGCCCCGAAGGTCGGCGAAGAGCCCGAGACCTTGATCCGCTCGGTCGCGGGTGGAATTCTGGCCCAAAGTGGCGATATCGAACCCTATTTTGATCCACTCACCAGTGTCGTGAGCGCCCGCCAACCCACCCAGGAGGAACATGCTGCCATGCTCTTTGCCTGGCGCGTGGTCAAACACGTCAAATCCAATGCGATCGTTTACGCGGCCAAGGACCGCACACTGGGAATCGGCGCGGGACAGATGTCCCGGGTGGACGCCTCACGGATTGCCATTTGGAAAGCAGCCGACGCGGGCCTCTCGCTCCAGGGCAGTGCTGTGGGCAGCGATGCCTTTTTCCCGTTCCCCGACGGGTTGATCGCCGCAGCAGAAGCTGGGGCGACCTGTGCCATCCAACCCGGCGGTTCGGTAAAAGACCCCGAGGTCATTGCGGCCGCCAACGAGCGCGATATGGCGATGATCTTCAGTGGCGTGCGCCATTTCAAACACTGAGCCCCGGCTCCTGTGCCATGTCGATCACACTGGGAGTTAATATTGACCACGTCGCCACCGTGCGCCAGGCCCGTTATGCAGGGGCCTTGACTCTGCCCAATAGCGAGCCCGACCTCTTGGCGGCAGCTTCCGCTCGCAAGCGGAAGC
>JAYVTN010000422.1:0-6803 GCA_043788785.1 Spartobacteria bacterium
ATGGACCCTATGGACCGGCGTCGCTGAACTGCGCTCACGGGCGGCAGTAAAGACAAGACCCTTACCCCTGAGCCGCGCGTCCGCAGTCCGTTTTCGCACCTGATAACCCCACTCCCAAAAACCTCACCGAACCCCACATCCCATGCCTAAATCCATCGTTCAACAAATCCAAAAGGCATTGGGCGTCAAAGATGACGGCGTCTGGGGACCCAAGTCCCAGGACGCGCTCAATGCGCAAATTGCAAAAACCGGCAAGAGCAACCCCAAGCTTGTCATCGTTCAAGGCTTGATCGGCGTGAAGCAAGACGGCGCTTGGGGACAGAAATCGAGAAAGGCGCTGCTCGCGACGCTCAAGGGCGGCCGGGGTCTCGGCGCGCATGCCGGCGGCAACGGCCCGTTCAAGGCGATGGCGTCGAGTTTCGCCGACCCGAAGGACGTGGCCGATTTCAAAGCCTGCAAGGCCAAGGGGAAGACGGATGGACAGTGCTTTGCTGTGGGCGACAATGGGATCGGTGCTTGGGGCGCGGATACGACCGACTCGGGAAAGCCGATGGTTGCTGTGCATGAAAAAGACGCTGTCGCCCGGTGGGGCAGCTTTGCCGGCGCCGCGCACCGGCGCGTGCGGGTGACTGTCAATGGAAAGAGAGTGCTGGCCACCGTCGAGGACAAGCTGGGAACGGCAGGCCGGATTGACCTCAACCCGGGTGCGTGGGCGAAGCTAGGCATCCAGCCCGGCATCCTGCTGGCTTGCGAGTGGGAGTGGGTGGGGTAATCGCGCGCGGGCGCAAACATGTGGCATGGGCTTCTAGCCCATGGTCGCAGGTAAACTGGTTTCTCAGCACCGGGCCCGTCCACAACCGGCCCAGAATCTCGGAGAACAGAAAAGTCTCACACCAAGGACACCAAGCGCACCAAGGCTGATCGTCGGTGGGGTGCCACACTGTGATCTCTGTGCATCCGACCCGAAAAGTAAACAGTCACACCTGGAAAGCCAACGGGCTGATCTATTCTGGAAGGCCAACGGGCTGCTCTATTCTGGAAGGCCAACGGCCTGATTTATTCCCAGCCCAGGGCAACGCCCTGGGATTGGAACCCACAGGCGGCAAAGCCCCGAAAGGGCGGCCTAAACCGAGCACTTCCCTGCGCATAGGCCTAAGCTAGCTGCTGTATTCTGACCCTCGCCTTTCCATGTGGCGTAGAGACGGGGGTGCAATGAGGCGCGGCAGCCGCATGCCGAGGCTCCTCCGTAAGCTCCCGCGTCCGTGAGCCTAGTTGTTCTTGGTGTGAGAAACCTTCCCAACTCCCGCCCGAGAAGTTGGCTAGAGACTGGCTAGGTCTCAAAAGCCTTCCGTCTTTGAGCCTCATACCTCCGGGAACTCAGCAAATGGGTTCAGGACGAAAGATTCCGGGTTAGGCGAAACGATTTCTAGGCACGGCAACTCGGGAAGTGGGCAGCGGACCGATGCAAGCCGCTGGGGGAACGCCGCAAGTGGGTCCGTGAACGCCGCAAGTCGGTGGGAGAGCGGTGTAAGTCGGCGGGGGAGCGTGGCAAGTCGGCGGGGGAACTCGGCAAGTCGGTCGGGGAACGCCGCAAGTGGGCGGGGGAACACCGCAAGTGGGCCGGGGAACGCTGCAAGTCGGTGGGGGAACCCATCTTGAAAACGCAAGGGCGCTTCATCGGGGCACTTTGCAAAGCGGTGCGGAACCTTTGCCGGTCAGAGTGGGAGCCCCGAGCTGCCGGTGTGTTTCACGCAAAGTTACGCGACGGCGCAACGGTTCGGAACCGGAGAGGTTGGGGAACGGGTAAACTGGGTTCTCAGCACCGGGACCGGCCAGAACACGGGGGCCTGGCCGCGGCCAATGTGCTCTGATAATCCGCGCCAAGCGAACCGAGCCCGGTGGCCTTGGATTGAAACTCCTTAAGGAATTTGTCGCGCTCAATGGAGGCCGCATCGTCATCGTCTCCAATCAGGGGTACTACGAATTCTCGCACGGCGGCGAGAAGTTCGAGCGGCTCGTACATTCCTTTCCGGGAACCTCCGTTAATATCGAAATCGACACAGGGGATTCTGAAAAGTACAGGCTCAACACCGAAGCGCCGAATCCGCTTTAGATCCCATGAAGACGCCCATCCGAATCAAAGTGACCGACATTGTCGAATCCAACCTCTGTGTATCCTCGGAGGATGGTGGTGCCGTTTTCGAGAAAATGGAATCGGCGCTCACCACGAATCGACCCATCGAATTGGATTTTTCAGGTGTCGGCATGGTGATTTCCGCTTTTCTCAACGGTGCGGTCGGGCGCTTGGTGGAGCATCGAAGCATTCCAGAGATCCATGAGCGGATTTCGTTCACCAATCTGGGAGAGGAAGATCGTGAACTCATGGACCGCGTGCTGGAAAATGCCGTCCGGTATTACGAGGAGCCGGACCGATCCCGGAAATCCCTCGAAATCGACGACGATGATGAGAAATAAGGCCTACGAACTCAGCAAGTGGCCTTTCTCCGTCCAAGATCGTATCCTTCCGGACGCAAACTTCTGGGTCAACGTTTTCGGCCCCGCGCCAACCGTTGGGCAGCGTAGTCGTGGGTTGCAAGTGATGTTGCAGGGAAAAGTCGCCATTCGGTGAGCCGCCAGCCGTCCAAGCGGCGACTCGCACGCACAACGCGACTGCCTTGTTTTCTAAACACCCGGGAGCGGACCCGTTGGCTTCGCTAACGAGAACCAGGTGGATCAAGGATGACGAGACGAGGGGGGAGGGGACGAGGCGAGTTGAATCAGGTCACCCTCGAGCTCTCTGCTTGACTCACGCGGAGGCGCGGAGCATGCGGAGGCCGTAGAATCTGCGTCGCGAGCCAGCAGCCAGCCAGAGCAAGAGGATCAGGGATAGACGGATTTTCATGGCGAAAGCGTCTCGGATTTCCGGCCTGGGACCCAAGTGGCGACTGCGGGAGCGAATTCCTGGCTGAGCATTTGCCGAAGATCGAGCCCAGAGAAAGCATTCGCCCTGTTTGCGGCCGACTATCTTAACCGCAGAGGGCGGAGAGGAGCAGAGGTGGTAGAGAAATTCAGTCCAGGGGCGGGGAACAGAAAATCTCACACCAGGACACCAAGCGCACCAAGGCTGATGTCCGGGTGATGTAGACCTTGAAACGCATAAAGCCTCCAAAATTCGGGGGGGTGGGTCACAAGACTGACTGAATGTTCTCTGGGCTTGCATCTAGCCTCCCGAGTCCACAAAAAATGCACTGGAATGCCGCCCCCGCCGAACCCGAAAATCTATCACATATTGCATCGGGACCGTTTGCCCTCTGTTTTGAGTAACGGTTTTCTGTGGTCTGACGGGGTTGTCCAACGTGGAGATTTCTCTGGAACCACCATCGGGATGAGTGCAATCAAGCGGCGACGCCTCTTAGAGAACAGCCTGAATAGCCATCCCGGATTAATGGTGGGCGAATGCGTGCCGTTTTATTTCTGCCCACGCTCGATCATGCTCTATTTGCTCCATAGAGGGAACGATCCTGACTTGAGTTATCATGGCGGACAAGAGCCCATTGTGCATTTACAGGCGGATTTGCAGGCTTCGATTGAATGGGCTCATTCGGAAGGAAAACGCTGGGCTTTCACGTTGTCGAATGCGGGTTCATCGTATTTTGAGGATCGCTCGAGTTTGAGCGACCTTCATGAAATCAACTGGAATGCCGTGCAGGCGAATGTTTGGACGAATCCCGAAATCAAGGAAGGCAAGCAGGCGGAATTTTTGGTTGAAGAGAGATTTCCGTGGCATCTGGTTGAGGAAATAGGAGTGTTTTCGAGGGGTGTCTACGGACAGGTCACGAATTTGCTTGCTGAGCACTCCCACCGTCCGCCGGTCCAAATCCGAAACAATTGGTATTATTGAATACTTGTCCAATGATCATCCAAACCCAAGGCGACATATTGCGGGACGAATCTGAGGCGATCGTCAACACAGTAAACTGCGTGGGCATTATGGGGCGCGGTATCGCCCTTCAATTTCGGAGGGCATATCCTGACAACTTTAAAGCCTACGAAAGCGCATGCCGAAACAGTGAGGTGCAGCCAGGCAGAATGTTCGTGTTCGAGACTGGTGATTTAACCCCCCGCTACATCATCAACTTTCCTACGAAACGGCATTGGCGAGGAAAAAGCCGGATGGAAGACATTGAATCCGGTCTAGAGGCCCTTGTAGCTGTTTTGGAGGAAAGGAAGATCAAGTCGATAGCGTTGCCACCCTTGGGGAGCGGTTTGGGTGGGTTAGCGTGGTTGGAAGTGCGTGAGCAGATCATTGCGGCCTTTCGTAAACTTCCCGATGTGAAGGTGACTCTTTATGAGCCGGCAGGAGCTCCGCCGGTTGGGGCAATGGTCAAAAACCGCGAAGTACCTAAGATGACACCGGGGCGAGCCGCGCTTGTAGAGTTAATGGATCGTTATCTTTCCGGATTGCTCGACCCGTTCGTAACCCTTTTGGAAGTTCACAAGCTGATGTATTTCATGCAGGAGGCTGGAGAAGCACTGAAGTTGCGTTACGTCAAAGCGTCTTATGGTCCTTTCGCCGAGAATCTCGGGCACGTGTTAAAGGCCATCGAAGGGCATTTGATTGCGGGTTACGCTGACGGTGGCGACGCACCGGGAAAACAGCTGTTGTTGGTTCCAGGTGCTACCAGTGACGCACAGCGTTTTCTGGGTGATCGAACCGAAACCTCGCAACGTTTTGGGCGAGTTTCCGAACTTGTTAAAGGTTTCGAATCGCCCTTCGGGCTTGAACTGTTGGCTACCGTTCATTGGGTGGACAAGCACGACAGACCGTCGTCTATGGAGGAGTTGGTGGAGGGTGTGTACGCGTGGGGTGACCGCAAACGCCAGTTTTCTTTCCGGCAGATAACGATAGCTGCCAATAAACTGTCGGCCGAAGGCTGGATACGTAACGACGTAGCCAGTGTTTAGATGTCCCGCGGAAGCAAACCGCGTTTGGCGCTAGATAGGCGACTGCGTCTACCGCTAGCCACTTCCGCCGCCGAAAACTATGATTAGGTTGTTTCAAACGGTATTTCTCGTGGTCACCGGACAATACGCTAAGCAGCGGGAAGCCGAGCGTGCCAGTTTGGCCCGCCTAGCCGCAGATGAAGCTGACCGGAATAGACTGGCTGCCGAGGCTGAAGCAGCCCGTAGACATGCCGATTGGGTCCAACGGCATAAGCAGGGTGAGGGCGAAAAGAGAATCGCAGAGGCTAAGGCAGCTGCAGCAAGGGCCGAGCAAGCCGTCGCAGCTCAAGCAGCGGCTATACTCGCTCAGCAACAAGCTGTCGCTGAACGCAACGCCAGAAGGGCTGCTTATGAAGAAATGATAGATCGCAACGAGCACCGCGAGCCAGAAGACCGACCGAAAGCCGAACCGATAGATTCCGAGGACAAGAACAGACCGCAAAGGCCAACATTCTACGGTGATAGAGGTCCATATCGTCGTCACTGAGCAGGCGGATCGGTAAAAAGATTTCCAGGTGTAGGAACCCTCGGCAAGCGGGCAGGAGAGTTCGGCGAGTCGGCTGGAGGCCCTTACAAAGGAGGGAGGAAGAATTGCAAATGGGTGAGAGAACTTTGCAAGTCGCCGGAAGGGCGCGGCAAGTCATGAGGGCAATGCTGCAAGTCGCAGACGCAGCGCGGCAAGTCGGTCGGGGAGCGCCGCAAGGCGGCGGGGGAGCGCGGCAACTTGACGGGGGCGCTTTACAGGGCGGTGGGGGAACGCTCGCAAGTCCGCGATGCATGCGGTAAGTGAGTTGGCGTACGCTTCGAGTGGGTGAGGGAACGCTTTGCTTCGGTGGGGGAACTCGGCACCGCACTGGCGCGACTCCGCAAGTCGGAGAGGGGACTTCGCAAGTGGGCCAGGGAACGTTGCAAGCCGCCGGGGGAACGCTGCAAGTGGTTGGGGGGACTTGGCAAGTCGGTGCGGGAACTCCGCAAGGGGGTGCGGAATTTTAGCAGGTCGGTGTGGGAGCACCGTTCCGGAGAATTCGCAGGTTTTGGGGCCGATTCCGGGGCTTTGTGCTGGGATCACGACTGGTTCATACCATCGCGCGCCCCTACCAAAGGGGTCTTGCGTGCGACTTTCCCCAGCGCGGCTGCGCTGCTCCCCCTCAGGGTTTGCCTGATAGAGGGCTGCGGTATTTCATCGCCAAAATGGCCGCCCCTGATAACTGTCGGAGCTTTCCCGCGTTTAATGGATCAAGCTCAACGTAACTGGCTCACCAACTCCGACTTGGACAGCCTCGGTGCCGTGGTGCGCGATGTTTACGGTCAAGGCAATTACGGTGGCCCGATGACCGACGGGTTCGTTAACCCTAAGGCGGCGTGTCGTAGGTTTTTGGCGAATTAGAATCAACCAACCAATGGATCCCGCCAACTCCACCTACGACCTCCCGCCGGACCGCGAGACGTCGGTTGTCCGCGAAGAGGACATCGAGTCAGCCTTCATCGAGAAACTCCGCGACCTCAAATACTCCGTCAGGGCCGATATCCGTGACCGCGCCACTTTGGAGCAGAACTTCCGGCAAAAGTTCGAAGCTCTCAACCGCGTCCGTTTGACCGAAGGCGAGTTCTCCCGCCTGTTGGAGGAAATCATCACCCCTGACGTATTCACGGCCGCCCGCACGCTGCGGGCGATAAACAGCTTTACCCGGGACGACGGCACCCCGCTCAACTACACCTTGGTCAATATCAAGGACTGGTGCAAAAACACCTTCGAGGTCGTTAGCCAGCTCCGGGTGAATACCGACAACAGCCACCAC
>JAYVTN010000423.1:0-3486 GCA_043788785.1 Spartobacteria bacterium
TCAGTCGGATCAGTCGGATCAGTCGGATCAGTCGGATCAGTCGGATCAGTCGGATCAGTCGGATCAGTCGGATCAGTCGGATCAGTCGCAGGATCGGGACCGTATGGACCGTATGGACCGTATGGACCTGAAACGGGTGCCCCCTAAACACAGAAAAACGCCCCGGCTTGCGGCCGGGGCGTTTTCAGATTTTTGGATTAGCGTTATGAAACGCTAAAGGCGCTTAGTAGCGGCGCTCGCTGCGGCCACCACGGTCGCCACCGCCGCCGCCGCCGCCACCACCACCGCCACCACCACCGCCGAAGTCACGACGAGGAGCGCGCTCTTCACGGGGACGAGCTTCGTTGACCGTCAAAGGACGGCCTTGAACGCTCTTGCCGTGGAATAGGCTGATGGCCTTCTGGGCTTCTTCAGCGGAGGACATGGTCACGAAGGCGAACCCGCGGGAACGGCCGGTGAACTTGTCTTGCATCAGAGCGGCTTCCTTGACGGAACCGGCTTGGGCGAAAAGATCTTGGAGATCAATTTCAGTGGTATCGAAGGAAAGATTTCCTACGTAGAGTTTGGTTGACATATGTTTAGTGCTTTCGAGCTAAAGCGGAGCATCTGTGGCTGTTTCCGGTAATCGGATTTCAAACTGCCACTGAGAGACCGGATCGAAGACCACAGCCTAAACACAACTAGCAATCTACCAACAACTGAACTGTCCTTAACTTTGAGAGCGCAATAAGCCATGAGTTTTAAAGCAATGCAACCTCTTATTTCCAAAAGCCCTGAGGTGGGCTAGAGTAACCACTACCATGGCTGAACCTTTTTTGCTCGCGTCTGGACTCAAGGCTGGCTCCCACGCGGTCTATTTCACACCTAAAATGGGCAACCGCCACGGGTTGGTGGCCGGCGCCACCGGGACCGGCAAGACGGTGACATTGCGCGTGTTGGCAGAACAATTCAGCGCCCTGGGCGTCCCGGTGTTCATGGCCGATGTCAAAGGGGATCTCAGCGGTTTGGCCCAAGCGGGCGGGGATACAGCAGGCTTCTCCCAACGGGCCAGGGAAATGGGCTTGGAAACGTTCGCCTTCAAAAACTGCCCTGTCACTTTCTGGGATGTGTTTGGCGAAGGCGGACATCCGGTGCGCACAACCATCTCGGAAATGGGGCCGCTGCTCCTGAGCCGGCTCTTGAACCTCAATGACACGCAATCGGGCGTGCTCTCCCTCGTGTTCCGTGTGGCCGATGAGAGCGGTCTTCTGCTCTTGGACATGGCGGACCTACGGGCAATGTTGCAGTTTGTCGCCGAGAATGCGGCCTCGCTGACCATCAAATACGGCAATGTCTCCCAAGCCAGTATCGGCGCGATCCAGCGGGGTTTGTTGGCTTTGGAAGATCAGGGGGGCAATCGGCTTTTCGGCGAGCCCGCCTTGAATCTGGAGGACTTCCTGCAGACCGGTCCCGATGGACGCGGGATGATCAACATCCTGGCGGCGGAAAAGCTCATGCTCAATCCGCGCGCTTATGCCGCGCTCCTGCTGTGGCTTCTTTCGGAACTCTTCGAGCACTTGCCCGAGGTCGGCGACGTGGACAAGCCCAAGCTGGTGTTCTTCTTCGATGAAGCCCATCTCTTGTTCTCGGATATCCCCAAAGCGCTTGAAGAAAAAATCGAGCAAGTCGTCCGCCTTATCCGCTCTAAAGGAGTCGGCGTCTATTTTGTAAGCCAAAATCCTTTGGATATCCCCGATGCCGTCCTGGGGCAGCTTGGCAACCGGGTACAACATGCGCTGCGCGCTTTTACGCCCCGGGACCAAAAGGCCGTGAAGGTCGCAGCCGAGACGTTCCGCCAGAATCCTGAAATCGACGTGGAAACCGTTCTCACCCAACTTGGGGTGGGCGAAGCGTTGGTCTCCTTATTGGACGAACGCGGCCAGCCGACCATCGTGGAGCGGGCGTTTATCCGACCTCCCGAGAGTCGGCTTGCGCCTCTAAGCCAGTCCGAGCGCCAGGAGCTGATTCGCTCCTCGGTGGTGTATGGAACCTACGAGAAGGTGGTCGACCGGGAGTCGGCTGCCGAAATTTTGGCTCAGCGCGCCAGTGCCGCACCAGGTGCCGCGATCAGGGGTGGACTGCCCGTGGGCTCACAGAAAGCTCCAGAATCCGGAGGCAGCCTGACCAGCGGTTTAACCGGGCTGTTGCTAGGCAGCGTGGGCCCGCGCGGGGGCAAACACGATGGGCTTGTGGAAACCATGGCCAGAAGCGCGGTACGCTCTATTGGGAGCCGTGTGGGCCGCGAGATTATCCGCGGAGTGCTGGGCTCCTTGTTCGGGGGCGGGCGCCGCCGGTAGAGCGCAAGAGAGCTGCGTGCCCTTGAACCCACCTTAACCCTAAGATATTTCGCTTCAGCATTCCCGATTCTCACTCCGACCCGTATGCAACTTATTGACGGCAAAGTTATTGCACAGAAAATCAACCTCGAGTCCCAACAGATGGTGGCCGAGCTCAAAGCCCGGGGAATCACGCCCGGCCTAGCCGTGGTGCTGGTGGGCGACGACCCTGCTTCCCGGGCGTACGTGCGCTCCAAAGACCGGATGTGCCAGGAACTGGGCATGTACTCGATCAAACACGAATTGGCCGCCACGGTGTCCCAGGCGGAGCTAATCGAAGTGGTGTCCCAGCTTAATAACGACCCGGCCATCCATGGAATCCTGGTTCAATCGCCGCCGCCCAGGCACATCAACGAGCGCGAGGTCGTTGACGTGATCGATCCGCGCAAGGATATCGATGGCTTTCACCCCGTCAACGTGGCCAAGCTGGCACTGGGGGACTCCGATGGCTTCGTCCCGTGTACGCCCCTGGGCTGCCAGCGCTTGCTCATCGAGAGCGGCATCCAGACCGCGGGCGCCCATGTGGTCATTCTCGGACGCAGCATGATCGTGGGCAAACCTCTGGCCCTGTTGCTCATGAAAAAAGGGCTCGGGGGCGACGCCACCGTCACTGTGGCCCATTCCCGCACCCGGAACATCGCAGAGGTGTGCCGTTCGGCCGATATCCTCATCGCCGCCATCGGCCAGCCCCGCTTTGTGACTGCAGATTTTGTGCGCGAAGGCGCAGTGGTGATCGATGTGGGGATTAATCGGATTGATGATCCGAGCGCGCCCAAGGGATCGCGATTGGTCGGAGACGTGGCGTTTGAAGAGGTGGCCCCGAAGTGCCGGGCGATCACGCCGGTGCCCGGGGGTGTCGGACCGATGACCATTGCGATGCTGATGCAGAACACGATTGCCTCCTGCAAACGGTTTGCGGGAATCAGCTAGATTGTGGCGCGGTCAGCGGAGCTGTTTTTTTTTGGTCCATAAGGTCCATAAGGTCCATAAGGTCCATAAGGTCGGCTGAAATGGACCCTAAAGGACCTAATGGACCTTATGCCAGCCAGCAGCTTTCATTTCCCATAACCGCCGGGATGGCGCCCTCTGGCCGGCGGGGGCGGGGGCGGGG
>JAYVTN010000424.1:0-4351 GCA_043788785.1 Spartobacteria bacterium
CAAACGTCGGCTTTTGGCTTCGGCACGATGCGTTCTGGTGCCCTCCCTGGCTGCAGAGACCAGTTCGCTGGTGGCCATGGAGGCCCTGGCGAGCGGGACACCGGTGATAGCTTTTGCGGCCGGGGCGCTCCCGGGAATCGTGGAGCACGGGCGCACCGGCTTTCTTGTGCGTGATGAGAACGAGATGGCCGAAGCTATCGGCGATTCCCAAAAGATTAGTCCCTGGGAATGTCGGCGGGCAGCCCGGGAACGGTTTTCTTCTGAGCGGATGGTGGCCGAATACATGGGAGTTTACCGGCGTCTAATCGCCACCTGGGGAGAGGCGGGTCGAATGGTGGCTTGAAAACCGGCGACCAGTTGTGGATGCAGGGGATCGATTCGGTGGCGGGATTGGAAGCGCTCGCCCCGGAGTGGGGGCGGCTTTGCGAGAGGGTGGTCGATTGCACGCCATTCCAAAGACCGGACTGGGTCATTCCCTATTGCCGGGTGTTTGCCGGCGGCAAAGCCCGGGCGTTGGCGATCTTTGAAAGTGGGCAGTTGGTTGCGCTGTTCCCATTCTATATCTTGGAAGAGCAGGGCGCTGCCAAGTTGCTCCTCTTAGGCACCGGTGTGAGCGATTACTTGGATGCCTTGGTCGCCCCCGAGGTGACAATGTCCGCCTTGGGGATGGCTTTTGAAGAACTCGCTTCGGAGACGGGGGCGCCATGGCGGGTTTGCGAGCTCCAGCAGTTGCCCCCGGGCGCAGTGTTGGAGGCGATGCCAGTCCCGAGTGGATGGGAGGAGGAGTCCGGGGTCCAAACCGTTTGCCCGGTACTTGCACTCGGGCCCGGTTCTGGGGGCTCTGGGGGCTCTGAAGGTTCTGAAGGTTCTGAAGGTTCTGGGGGGTCCGGGCGATCCGCTGCCATTCCTGCTGCGATGCAGGCCAACCTTCGGTATTGCCGGTGCCGGGTGGCCCCCAAGGCGGCTATGATCGGGGCCAATGAGGGGAATTTCCCGGAGATCTTCGGGGCCCTTATGGACTTGCACGAGGCCCGGTGTCGCCAACGCGGGGAGGTGGGTGGATTCCATTCCCAACTAGCGCTCGAGTTCCACCAACAGGCTGCCTGGAATCTCTTGCGCAGCGGTGTGGCCCGCTTGTTTGCCCTCAAGCTCGGGAACGAGTGGGTGGGAGTCTATTACGGAATGCACCAACACGGTCGGGCGTACTTTTACAACGCGGGGTTCGATCCCCAGTACGCTGCCCTCAGCCCTGGAACCCTACTCATCGGCCATGCGATCGATTGCGCACAGGAGGAGGGGGCCACGGAGTTCCATTTTCTCCGGGGTGACGAGCCATATAAATACCGGTGGGGCGCCATAAACAGGGTTAATTCAATGCGACGGCTTTGGAAAAAGAAGAGAGGGGTAAAACATGAGTGAGGAGAACGCGAGAGTGGGAATCCGCTGGACGATCGGCGATGTGAGCGTGCGCGGGTACGAGGCGCTGCGCCTCTCTATCATGGGGGCATGGAAGCTCTTTGGGCCGGATGCGCGGTATGCCGTATGCGTCAATTCGGTGACCGTGGAGAGCGCCCGGGCACTAACCGGCGAGGTGCCTGAAAGCGTGGAGTGGCATCCGGTGGAAGCCAAGCTGCCGGGATTCCTGGGCAAATGTTTGGATCCGTTGATGGCCGAAGGCACCGCATGGAAGCTGGTTCCTTTACGGATGTTCCCCGACATGTGGGAGTTGTCCCTGGATAACGATTGTATCCTGTGGGAACGCCCCCATGCCCTTGTGCGTTGGTTGGCCGAGGCGGAATCCTGTTTACTGGCAGCCGATGTGACGCCGTGCTTTGGACAGTTCGCCAGCCAATGCCCGAAACTGGCTCTCAACACAGGGATCCGGGGGTTTCCCCCGGGATTCGATCCCGGGCTGGCGCTCGCCAGGGCATGGGAGCGGCATCCGGTGCCGTTGGTGTCGGAGACCGACGAGCAAGGGTTGCAGGTGGCCGCCTATCTCCGGTGTGGACGGGTGCACGTGGTCAGCGTGGAGGAGGTGACCATCTGTTCGCCCTTTTTTCCCCATCAAGAACATTTGGGCCGGTGCGGGGCCCATTTCGTCGGCCTTAATGCGCGGCATATTCCGTGGCGCTACTATGGACGCCCTGCGATGGAATACCGGCTCGACCACTGGGAGCGTCACCGTGAGCGGGTGCTCGAGCTCATTGGGGAGGGGATGGTCCTGGCCGGAGTTTCGGCAGGGCAGGCGGCAGGGACGCCGTAAAGGAGGGCGGGAAGCGATGTGGCATGGGCTCCCAGCCCCTGAACGGGAGAAAACCAGCGTTCATGGAGACCCGGGATGCCCATGCCAGTGGTGGGAGCGGCCATGGGCGGAAGCCCCTGCCACCGGGCGTTACCGGGAGCCGGCCAGGATGGCTTCCGCTTCGCGCCGGATCCGGTTGCGAAGCTCGAGCGGTTCAAGGACTTGGGCGTGGCTGCCCCAACTCAGGATCCAGCGTTGAACCTCCTCCAAGCTATCCAGTTCCATGCTCAACTCCACCCGTTCCCGGCTCAGTGGCTTCAGTTTCTGGGAGCCGTGCCACTGGCGTTCGCCCACCAAACGCGCTGCGAATTCGTCGAATACGACCCGCACCCGGTGGCGGCCTTTCCCGCGGAAAACGCTGAGGCTTTCGCTCAGATGCTTGCTGATTGAAAACTCCGGAGGCCGCCGGAATTTGGCGCGCGTATTCCGGACTTTGCGCATCCGTCCGAGCACGAACGTGCGCAGTTGTTGACGGGCAAGATCGAACCCAAAGAGATACCATTGCTGGTCGATGCAGGCCAAGTGATAGGGTTGGACGCGGCGATCCTCATACGCGGAACTCGACAGCTTCTTGTATTCAAAGGCGATCTCGAGCGAATCGAGGACTGTCGTGCTTACCGTCTCGAAGAGCTCGAGATCCGCTACGGTCGATCCAATCCCGCGAAACGAAATCGTCGAATCGACTTCTTCCCATTGAAAAAGAATTTTGTCCTGCAGGCCGTCAGCGATTTTCTCGAATGCCCTTTTGAGGGGTTTCTCGAAAGAAGTGCCATGGTACTGGGCCAAGGCTTTCTGGGCGACAAATAGAGCGACCACTTCGCCCGCAGACACTTCGATACTGGGGAAGCTGGTGACCGGTTCTGTGTAGTAGAACCCAAACTGCAACTGGTCATATTCAATGGGCAACCCCAGGCGGTTGCGCATGAACTCGATGTCCCGCTGGATGGTCTTGGCCGAGACCTCCAAGCTTTCGGCCAGCTTACGGCAATTGGGGAACCGGTTGTTTTTGAGTTCCTGATGGAGCTGGAGCATGCGGGCCAAGGGAGGCCGGGAGAACTGCTCGAGTTTTACGGGTCGGAGGGAGGACCTTGGACGTGGCATGTCTTATACTTGCCCCGCGACTGGGGGCTTGGCAAGCCATCCCCGAAAGGGAGGCGAAGGGACCCAAAGGACATAAGGGACATAAGGGACCAAAGCGATCAAAAGGCCCACGGGGCCAAGCGCCCGGCAAACTGTGGCATGACCTTCTAACCCGTTGCAGTCGGTTCCTGCCGTTCATGGGCTGGAAGCCCATGCCACCAGCCAAGCCGCACCCGCCATGGGCGGGTGCGGCGTTTGGGGAGGAGAGTGGATTATTTCGCGGCGTGCTTGGCTACGGTGACCTCATCCAAGGTCAATTTGCCATCCGAGTTCTTGTCCATCTTTTTGAACATGTCCTCAGCGCGTGCGGGATTCTTTTGGTGTTTGGGAGAAGCTTTGAATTCTTCGGCTGAGACCGATCCGTCAGAGTTGGTGTCCATGCGCTTGAAAGCCTCGGCGGGATCGTGCTTGGGCTTTTCAGCGGGCGCGGGAGCGACCGGTTTGGCCTCCACAGGTTTCACCTCGGTGGCCTTGGTGCCAGCGGGTGCTTCGGCGGGTTTGGCTTCCTGCGCGACGGCGAGGACAGAGCTGAGGGCGAGTGTTGCGAGGATTGAGGAGAGGGTCTTCATTTTAGTATCTGTGGCAGTTGTGTTGTGGTTTGTTTTTGTTGGTGTGCACCTTCCGATCCCGATTTTGGCAGGAGCGCAGGATGCACACTTAAGGCAGACGGAGCCTGGTGGAGTTCATTCAAACTATTCACGGCAATCTTCAGGCAATGATGACTTTGACCACATTCCCGGCGACATCGGTGAGCCGGAAGTCGCGCCCGGCGTATGGATAGGTGAGCTTTTCGTGGTCGAGGCCGAGCAGGGCAAGGATAGTGGCGTGAAGGTCATGGATCTGGACCTTGTTTTCGACCGCCTCGTATCCGTAGGGGTCGGTAAGCCCATAGCTGAGGCCGCCTTTGAC